>JAHJMX010000101.1 GCA_018821175.1 Patescibacteria group bacterium | reverse complement strand
GAACTTTTTCAGAAGGAGTTATAACAATTGTGTGAATATACGATCTATGTTTTGAAACGAATTTTGCTGCATGCCCACTATTTGTAATAACAATAATTTTCTTTACACCAGTATTCTCCGCCAATTTACAAACTTCATATCCAATTGCATCCATAGGATCAGTATCAGTTTTTACACATTTTATAGGAATCAACTCTGTATGTTTTTTTAATTCTTCTTCAACATTATGTGCAATCTTAGCAAAAACTTTGACTGCCCTTACAGGATAATCTCCTACGGCACTTTCGTTTGAAAGCATTACTGCATCTGATCTGTCGAAAATTGCATTTGCAACATCGCTGACTTCGGCTCTTGTTGGTTGAGGATTTGTAACCATGGATTGGAGCATTTGTGTTGCAGTAATTACTGGTTTACCAGCAAGATTACACATTTTGATCATCGATTTTTGAATAATCGGTACTCGTTCGGGTCCTATTTCCATTGCCAAATCACCCCTTGCAACCATTAAGCCATCTGCCGCTTGAATTATTTCTTCTAAGTTTTCAACAGCTTCAGCTCTTTCAATCTTTGCAATAATCTGCGTATTTTTTTTTGCAGCTTTAATTAATTTTCTCAAATCATGAATATTTTTTGCTTCTTTTACAAACGACATAGCAACGTAATCCACATCATTTTTTAAGCCAAACGCTAAATCTTCTTTATCTTTTTTTGTAATTGGATTTATTGAAATAGTTGCTCCTGGAGCATTAATTCCTTTGTTTGATTTGATAATTCCACTGTTTAAAACTTTGCAGTGAATTTCTTTTTCATAGATTTTCACAACTTTTAATTCTATTAATCCATCATCAACCAATAGTAGGCTTCCTTTTTTTACATCTTTATATAAATTTTTGTATTGTACTGGGATTTTATCTTTTGAAGCTTTCCCACAATTCAAAATAATGATTTTATTTCTTATTATCTTAATGCCTTCTTCTTGTACTTTCCCAATTCTAATTTTTGGTCCTTGTAAATCTTGCATAATTGCAAGTGGTACACCAACTTTTTTTGCAACGCTGCGAATATTTTTCATTAATTCTTCGTGGTCTTTATAATTTCCATGCGAAAAATTAAGACGAGCAACGTCCATTCCAGCTTTCATCATTTTTTCAAGTACACCTATATCGTGTGATGCTGGCCCAAGTGTGCAAACAAATTTTGTATTGTGAAATTCCATTAGTTTTTATTTTTTGAAAAAAAAGTAAGAATGTTTATTCAAGCACTCAGCATATTATAGCAAAAAAACAAAGAAATTCCTATTTAACAGTTACACTTTTTGCTAGGTTCCTAGGCATGTCTGGATTGTTCTCTCTTAAAATTGCTAGTTGATAAGCTAGAATTTGTACTGGAATTATGTTTACGATAGGGGATGCATTTCCACTTTCTGGCACCTTAATCCAATAATCGAAAACATCGTTATTTTCTGGAGCGATTCCAATAATATATCCACCACGAGACTTTATTTCCATTGCATTGCTCAAAATATCTTGTTTTGTTTCATCGTTGGCCACCAAAACAATACAAGGTGTTCCTTTGCTGATTAATGCGATTGGTCCATGTTTCAACTCTCCACCAGCAAATCCTTCAGCATGAATATATGAAACTTCTTGTAATTTGATTGCAGCCTCTAAAGCCATTGGATAATTTTGTCCTTTTCCAATTACATATATGCTTTCCCAATCTTTAATTTGTTGCGCTAATTTTTGAATATGTGCTTCGTAGCGAGGGTTCAACATGTCATTAATACGGCTTGCAGTTTCAACTAATAATCGCTTTCCTTCATCTAATTTTCCTGCGCATGCATAAGCAAGTAATGTTAAAATTGCCATTTGTGCAGTAGTTGCTTTTGTTGATGCTACTGCTTTCTCTGGTCCAGCCTTTATGTAAATTTTATAATCTGAAATGCGATCCATTGAAGATCCTTCAACATTTATAATAGAAAGAACTTTTGCACCTTTTTTCTTTGCAACTTCAATTGCATCTAAAGTATCAGCAGTTTCACCACTTTGGGATACAGCTACTACTAAACTTTTATCTGTAATAAAATCTTGTAAGCTTGGGAATTCTGATCCAAATGCAAAATTCACATGTCTTTTTGCTATTTTTGCAAAATGGTATGAAGCTGCTAAACATACTTTTCCAGCAGTACCACATCCTACAAGATATGTTCCGTAAGCACTTTTAATTGCTGCGGCAATTTCCATTATTTTTGCAGGGTCTTGATTAATCGCTCTTGCTATAGTCTCTTTCTGCTCAGTGATTTCTTTGATCATAAAGTGTGGGAATTCACCTTTTTCAGCGCTTTGTGCATCCAAATCAATTTTTACAATTCTCTTTTTTACTTCTTTATTAGTTTCAAGATCAACAAATCGTACTTCATCTTCGATAATAATCATTTGATTATCATCTAGATAAATTACTTCACGTGTATATTCAAGGAAAGCTGGGATATCGGATGCAATGAAATATTCATTTTTACCTTTCCCAATTATAATTGGGGATCCTCTTCTTGCAGCAATTAATGCGTCGTTATGTGCATTCATTACAACAATTGCATATCTACCTTGAAGCATTGAAATTGCTTTTTTAACGCTTTCAGTGAAGCCTAAATCTTTATGATCTTCTATCAAATAAGCTATAACTTCAGTGTCAGTTTCAGACCTAAATTTATATCCTTTTTCAATTAAATCTTTTTTAAGTTCAGCGTAATTCTCAATAATTCCATTGTGAACGATTGCTATTTCTTTGTCTTCTGAATAATGAGGGTGTGCATTTTCCTTTGTTACCCCACCATGCGTTGCCCATCTTGAATGTCCCATTGCCAAATTACAATTCGCAGAAAAATCTATTTTTTCATTGCCTGCTTTTATATCAAATTCACCAATTTTTCCAATTTCTTTATATACCTTAATTTCATTTCCAGTTCTGTAAGCAACTCCCCATGAATCATACCCGCGATATTCGAGTTTTTTCAGACCATTCACAACAAGTTCCGGGGCGTTTTTTTTATCGCCTTTATAAGCAAATATTCCGCACATATTAAATAAGTAATTATTTTGTTTAAACTTTGAAGATGTCTATTGAGTTTGGATTGTGGAAGATTTGAGTTTGAACTATTTCAAGTGATTCTTCCTCGTCTGAATTCAATGACCATTTTTTCCCATAAACTATATCTTGTATTCCACCAATTTTAAAGTGATTAGTGATTTTCTGGAATGTATCTTTTCCTGAGGTGTTTTCTTTATCTACTGTTATATATCCTACTCCTTGATTGATTGTTTTGATTTCAGTAATCCCGCTAAAAGAATCATAAGAATAAGGTTTTCCGCTAATAATAATTGTTGGTATTTCTTTTGCGAGATTAACTATTTCACCGGTAGCAATTAAATCTTTTGCAATTTGGATTAAATCTTTTCCATTTTCAACTTTAATTCCGAAATAAATTTGTTTTTTTAATTTAGCATTTAAGAAACCCATATTGCGGATTGCTTGTTCCATAGTTCGTTCTTCATTATCTGTAATTATCTTATCAACATAAATTTCAATTTGATATGGAACAGGGGATTGAATTTTATTCTTAACATTAGATTCTCTTCTTTTTACAAGTCCTTCGGGGTTTACTAAAGTATAAGTTTTAGTAATATAATCATTCATTGAATCAAAAATTGCTTGTCCATTTTTTGTTCTTTCTGGATGAGGCATAAGGGAAAGTACGTTACCGTCAGTATTACAAACTCCAGCCAAGTTTAAAAGTGCGCCGTTTGGATTAATTGGGAATTTGTTTATAATTTCTCCATTTTTATCACAATATTTGAATAAAGTTTGTTCATTTTGTTCAAGTACATTCAAGAGTTCTTCGTCAATTGTAGTGAATCTTCCTTCTCCATGCGCAACGGGAATTTTCATAATATGGTCATGTCCAAAATTATTAAAAGCTGATCTGCCTTTTGTTGCGGGAGTTTTGATATAAACCCAGTCATTATAAAATCCAGTCCCCAAAATGTTCCCATTTTCATCTTGTCTTTTGTTTTCTGCAAGAGCCATTTCGACGTGTGATGAATCAAGATTTGGGATTAATTTTGCTTCAAGTAAAATTTGAGCTCCATTGCAAATTCCAATTACTGGTTTTCCTTTTCCTGATTCTTCTTTGATTTTTTTAAGTAAAGTATTTTTTGAAGCTATTATCCCGCTGCGGCCTCTGTCTTCATAAGAAAAACCTCCAGGAATAAAGAATCCATCAAATTTTGAATAATCAACTTCCTCATTCCATCTTATTAACTGAGTGTCCATTCCAGATCTCCCTAGAGCTCTAATTGCCTCTAGTTCACAGTTTGTCCCAGGGAATAAAATTACAGCTATTTTTGGAGTCATTTTTCAGTGTTTTTAAATCTTAATTATCGCATCAGCAAGCTCTTTTTTTGCGTTAGTAATATTGATACTTCCATTACGAGATATTATTACCATATCTTCTATGCGAATTCCAAAATTATTTTCGATATATATGCCAGGTTCTATTGTCGTAATCATATTTTGTTGCAGTTTGGCATCTTTTTCTGCTCCAAGATTTGGAAGTTCATGTATATTGAGTCCTGTCCCATGTCCAAGCCCGTGTTGAAAATTATCTTTATATCCAGCATCATCGATTATATTTCTGGCAGCTTTGTTAACTCTGAAAATACTAGCTTGATCCCTCAATTCTTTTATAGCTGCTTTTTGTGCAGACAAAACAATCTCATAAACTTCTGTTTGAAGGGGTGAAGGGTTTTTGGTAAAGAATGTACGAGTCATATCGCTGCAATATCCATGATATTTTGTGCCCATATCGATTAAAACAACATCGCCTTTTTTGAGTTTACGATCTGAGTTTTGATGATGTGGGATCGAGCTATTATTCCCAAATGCTATGATAGGATTGAATGCTGGGCCTTCGCATCCATACTCTCTTGTTTTTGTTAAAATAAACCATTCAAGGTCCTTCTCGGTTATGCCTTTTCTGATGAAGTGTTTTATATCTTCAAGAATTTTTTCATTAATTTCTTGTGATTTTTTTGTCAAAATTAGCTCTTGTTTTGATTTGATTTGTCGAATATTTTCAATAATTCCACCTGCTTTCTTAAAATTAACTCCTTTTGAAATTTTCTTTAGGCCAGCAAGTTTAGAAACCGTTAAAAAGTCTTCTTCGAAACCAATTGAATCAATTCGTAATTTTTTCAAAAGTCCTGGCCAATCTTTTTTCCACTTCTTATCTAGTTGTATAATTTGGAATTCTTTTGGAACGATTTTTTTTGCATATTCGATATACCTGGAATCTGTAAAAAAGTATGCTTTACGCTTTGTTATTAGGCTTAGTCCATGGGTTCCAATGAATCCTGTTAGATATCTAATATTAATTGGATCGCTAATGAAAAGAGCTTTAAAGCCAGAAAATTTATTTCTAATTTTTTCAAGCATTTTATTTAATTTAAGCGTTTTGCAAGAAATATCTAATGATTTCTTCAGGATCTTTAATGTTTTCCGGTAATTTTTTGAGAGTTTGTATGATTTGATGTTTTCTATATCCAAGATTTTCAAGAGCATTGATGGCATCTTCGTTTACATCTTTAATATTTTCAATGTAATCTCCAGGTTTTTGTATCGCGTCAGTTATTTTCCCTTGTAAATCCAATATAACTCTTTCTGCAGTTTTCTTTCCGATTCCAGGTGTTTGTACAAGTAAATCTATGTCACCATTCGCAATTGCATATTTCAGTGAAGCGACTTTATTATTTAAAATCTCAAGACCAGTTTTTGGTCCAATTCCAGAGACCGAAATTAGTAATTTGAACATTTCAAGTTCAGGTATATTTTGAAAACCAAATATACTAATGTCGTTTTCACGGACTGATGTATGAGTATATGCTTCAATCCTCATATTTTCTTCACATTCATTCAAGAAATTTTTATTTACATGCACTAAATACCCAACACCACCAGTGTTTATTATGATAGCGTTTGATAATTTTTTCTGAACCTCTCCTTCTAAATATGCGATCATTTTTTTTGAGTTATTTCGTGACTAGTATAGCATGCTTGATAGCTCTAAGTAAGTTTACTTTAAAGCTTTTTCAAGCCTTTCCACCAATCGGTAAATTTAGTTTTTTCAATTTCAGCAATAAGCTTTTTAGCACTCTCTGTTTTTGCGTTTTGCTTTACATTTTCAATCCAACCTTCAGTTCCATATCCAAGATCTAAATATTCTTTTGCCTGAAGGGCTGTTTCAAGAATATCTGCATCGTATGCAACTCTTCCTTCAGGGGTATCTTTGTTCTCTTGCGAAAACCAATAATTTTTAATTTTTTCGCCAATTTCTTTTGGTAAATCTACAACCTGTTCTTCGATAACTTTTTTCTCAATTTCAACATTGTCGATATATCTTTGAGCAATTTTGTTGTGGTCACCAATTCGCGCTTCAGGGCCATCATGAAAAATCAACATTGTTGCAACTTTTTCACTGTTAACTCCTTCCATTTCTCCCAGGATAAAACCAATAACGGCAGCTCTATGGCAATGCTCTGAGATTGTATCTGGGTGATTTACACCTACGACTTGTGGCCCATTGTGGAATAATTTTTTAAGCATTCCAAGCTCAAACAAATAATTAACGATTCCTTTTTCTTCCATAATATATAAAGTTAGTTATTATTTTTCATGAATTTTTTCAAGAAAGTTTTTTTGAATTTACTAAATGTACCTTTTTCAATATTTTCACGGATTTTTTTCATTAAATCGATCAGGAAATGAACGTTGTGGATTGTAAGTAATCTGAGGCCGAGCATTTCTTTCTCGATAAACAAATGTCTTATGTAACTAGCACTAAAATTTTTGCATGAATAACATTTACATCCTTTCATTAGAGTAGATTGACTCTCCTTATACGCAGAATTTTTAATTTGACTTTTGCCATCATTTGTCCAGAAAGAGCCATGTCTAGCATTTCGGGTAGCCATTACACAGTCAAACATATCAATTCCTCTTTCAACGCCTTCAAGTAAATCATCTGGAGATCCAACGCCCATCAAATATCTTGGGCGATCATCCGGTAAATGATTTTTTATAACATCTAAAATGTGATACATTTCCTTCTTCGTTTCTCCAACAGATAGGCCTCCGATTGCAATTCCAGGAAGATCTAATTTTGCCATAAATTTAGTGGAATTTATACGCAAATCATCATGGATCCCTCCTTGTATAATAGGGAATAGAGCTTGTTTATTCTTTCGGTTTTTTTGAATTTTATTGTATTCTTTGACACATCTTTTTGCCCATCTGTGCGTTCTATCCATAGCAGATTCTGCATACGTATGATTTGAGCCAGCGTCTGCACATTCATCAAAAGCCATAATAATATCTGCTCCAATTTCTGATTGCATTTGCATAACATTTTCTGGCGTGAAGAAATGTTTTGATCCATCAATATGCGAACTAAACTCAACACCATCTTCTTTGATTTTTACAAGTTTTTTCGTTGTGTCTTTTGTGAATCTTTTCTCCTTTGCAAGCGAAAAAACTTGGAATCCACCAGAATCTGTCAGTATAGGTTTGTCCCAATTCATCCATTTATGAAGCCCTCCCATTTTTTCAATGAACTTTGTTCCAGGACGTAAAAATAGGTGGTAATTATTTGCCAAAATAATATCTGCGCCTGTCTCTTTTATTTCATCAGGACTCAAAGTTTTCACTGTTGCTTTTGTTCCAACTGGCATAAAAATCGGGCATTTAATGTCTCCGTGTGGTGTTGAAAAAACACTCGTTCGAGCGTTTGTATTTTTATCTTTGCATTTTATTGTGTACTTGAATCCTTCCATGTTTTAAGCGATTGTTTTTTGCATTAATAAATGATCCATTAAAGTTATTGCTACCATGCTTTCCGCTACTGGAATCAACCGTGGGACTATGCATGCATCATGTCTTCCAATAACATTAATTTCCTTTTCGCTTTTATTTTTATTAACAGTTTTTTGTGTTTTATTTATTGTCGCCGTTGGTTTTACTGCTATTTTCAATACAAGATTTTCCCCATTTGAAATGCCACCAAGAATTCCACCTGAATTATTGGTTTTTGTTCCTATATTTTTGTTCTTATCTATATAAAATTCATCATTATTTTCGCTACCCAGCATTTCAGCAGAATTAAAACCTAATCCAATTTCAAACCCTTTTACAGATCCAATCGACATTAAAGCTTTTGCAAGATTTGCACTCAGTTTATCAAAAACTGGCTCTCCAAGTCCGCAAATCATGTTTTTTACAATAATTTCTATAATTCCACCAACTGAATCTCCATCTTTTCTTATTTTCTCAATATATTCAATCATTTGAGGCGCGATATTTTTATCAGCGCACCTGATGTCATTTTTCATGATCTGCTTTGAGCAAAAAGTCGTAGCTTTATAAGGTCCAATTTGCAATGTGTGGCCAATAATTTTAATTTTGTATTCTTTGAGTATTTTTTTTGCAATTGCACCTGCCATTACTCTGCCAATTGTTTCACGTCCAGAACTTCTTCCTCCTCCTCGATAATCCCTAATTCCATATTTAGTTTCATAAGTAAAATCAGCATGTCCTGGTCTGAAAATATCTTTAATCTTTGAATAATCTTCTGATTTTGCGTCTTGATTCCAGACAAGCATTGAAATAGGAGTTCCTGTTGTTTTTCCATCAAAAACACCTGATAAAATTTCGACCACATCATCTTCCTGTCGTGATGTTCCAAAATTTGAATTATTAGGTTTTCGTAAATCTAGTTCAGTTTGGATATCTTCTTCGCACAAAGAAATACCTGGTATACATCCATCGACAATTGCTCCTATAGCCTTACCATGAGATTCTCCCCAGGTTGTGACTTTGAAAACTTTGCCGAATGTGTTACCAGGCATATCGTTTTTTATCAATTATAATTTATGCCGCTTTTCCACTTTTTTTTGCAGTCT
>JAHJMX010000100.1 GCA_018821175.1 Patescibacteria group bacterium | reverse complement strand
TCGATAACAAATATTGGCGTTAAAGTGTTTAGAGCCTTAAAAAAGGCAAAAAGTTTGATCCCAACAAAAAATGATTTCAAGCAATTCGATTCAGGGAATGATTTAAATAATATTTTATAATATAACGTAAGGGCAAGTGCCAAACAATCAATCAAACAACTATTTCGGAGACATTACAGAATTCTTCCTCAAAGCAAAAAGGGAAGAAAATATTGTGATTGATGAAAATAGAAAAGCGGGAATCCGTGCAAATTTGATGAATGAAATTACAAAATCTAAAGGGCTGCAAATTCAAGATGCTAACGTTGAAAATCCGGAGATTATTGCACAAAGTCCAATTTACGTTCAAGCTCAACAAGAGCAAGTTGAATCAGGATATACTTATGAACAAAATATCGAAGAACAGGCAGAGCCTGATTTTCAAGCACCACAACCTGCAATGATGGCTCCAGAACAATTCATTCAACCTATCATAGTAGAAGCTGTACAGCCAGAGCCTGCAGTGCAACCTGTAGCTGTGGCCCCAGAACAATTTAGCGAAGTTGTTGGACCAGCATATATGCGCACCCCGTTTAAACAGCAAGAAGAATCTTCAGCAAATTTGCCAACATACGACGACGATGATGAAGATGAAAATGAAGAATATACATTTAAAGATAAAATGTTTGATTTTTGGTATCAATGGCAAAAACGATTTGTAACCATACCTCTTGCACTTTTCGCTATTATTGCGATCGCTTATGCAGCTACAAATTTGGATTTCACTTTTGAAAAAACTCCAACAATAACACCAAAAACAAACAACCCAATTCAAACAGAAACTGACAGCGCGCCAATTACAAAACCAACTGTAAAACCAATTGAAGATACGATTGAAGATACAATCCGAGAGCCTGAAGAAATAATAGCCGAAACACCAACCAAGAAAATTGAAACAGACAAACCAACAATTAACATTGTTGAAAATTATGAAGAACCAATCGAAGAACAACCACGATCTTTGATAAAAGTTATAGAACCAACAGTTACAAAACCACAGGCCCCTATTGTCACACAAGAACCTTTGGTTACCCAGCCTACTAGTCAAAATGGAGATCAGATTACCCAAACATCTGAACCTGCAGAAGTAACAACAAAAACCAGCGTAGAAGACAATATCTCGCAATCTATTCCAACAACTACTCCTGAAATCGAAACCGCTAATCAAAGTTTGGACACGCCAACGCCTACACAAATAACACAGCCAGAAATCACACAAACAATCAAAACAGCAGAACCGATTGTAGCTGATTCTGTATTTTTAAACATTAGTGAAGATGAATTCGAAGCAGAAATTCAAAAACGTGCAGATCAACAAGAAGCACTTTTAACAAACGAGAAAAACATAGTTGATCCGTTCACTAATGATTATGCGGTACAAGAACAAGAACCACTAATCCAAGCTCCTTCAAAACCATTAAGCAAACCTCTTGAATCTGAAACAATTTTTATCAGAGAAGATTCCCAAGCATATCCTATATACTATTACAGAGATTCAACTTTAAGCTCTGACCCAAATTTCGACCAAGAAATCCTTGATAAAATTTCGAATCGCCAAGGTCCAATATCGGTTTCTGTATACTATTTAAGTGACACACAAGTCCTCGTTGAAGTGAAGGAAACCACTGGATCGAAATGGTATTTATTCACTAAAGTTGGCGATTTGTGGACAATCAAAAAATACGAAAAGGAAATTTAAATATCTCCTTAATTTTATGCTAAACTGTAGCTATGAATAATAAACATAGGCTTTTAATAGCAACTACAAATCTTGGGAAATTTGGAGAAATCGAAGAAGTTCTTGGCGATTTAAACCTCGACCTTTTCCATTTAAAAAATCCAGATATCTCAAGCTTAATTCTTGATGATAATTTCGAAGAAACCGGTGAAACGTTTGAAGAAAACTCAAAGCTAAAAGCTATGCATTATGGAAATTTAACTGGATTCCCAACAATCGGCGAAGATTCTGGAATTATTGTTGATGCACTCAAAGGCGAACTTGGAGTCAAAACTAGACGTTGGGGCGCTGGCCCAAACGCAAGTGATAAAGAGTGGATCGAATATTTCATGAATGTTATGGAAAATGTCCCGGAAAAAAACCGCACTGCACGATTCATTTGTTGCGCAAGCTTTCTTCACAACGATAAAATCTCAACTTTTAGAGGTGAAACCGAAGGCATAATCACGCATCAACTTCAAGCTCCAATTAAACCTGGCATACCTTTAAGTTCTTGTTTTATTCCAATTAGCAAAACCAAAGTTTACGCTGCCCTCAACGAAAAAGAAAAAAACCAAATAAGTCATCGTGGAAAAGCATTCCACGAAATGAAAGATTTTATTGCCAAAGCTTTCGATAAGTCTTAAGTGTAGCCTGACAATAATTCTCCCAATTATATAAAGATGCACGTTTTTTCCCTGCAGCAATTTTCTCGTCACACAATTTAGCATCAGTCAAAAGCAGATGAATGTTTTTTGAAATCGCTTTGAAATCATGAGGTTCAACAAATAATGCAGCATCACCAAGCACCTCTGGCACACTCGTAACATTCGAAGCAATAACCGGAGTTCCGCAAGCCATCGCCTCAATCGGAGGTAGCCCAAACCCTTCATACAAAGTTGGAAATAAAAAAACACTAGCTACATTATAAAAACACACAAGATCCTCATCAGGCACATCACTAATAATACTTACATAATCAGCTAAATTCATTTTCTTAATTTGATCTGAAATCGAGTCGTCTCCTTTCAAAGTCGTGTATCCCACAAGCAAAAGTTCAACCGATTCATCAATTCCCTTCTGAAAAGTTTTTCTGAAATCATCAAAAGCTTTCAAAATAGCTCCAACATTTTTCCTCGGCAAATCAAGCGCACCAACATAAAGTAAATATTTTTTCTGCCTATCTAAATTATATTTCTTATAAAAAGCATCACCAATATCTGACATCCCCTTAAAAATCTCATTCACTGGTGGATAAGCAACATCAATTTTTTTTTCATCAATATGTAAATAACGCACAATATCATTTTTCGTATAATTCGAATTCGCAATAATTATCGATGCTCGCTTCATTCCGCGATATGCAAGCTTCAAAAATTGTTTGAATTTCCCGCTCGCTTCATCTGGCATCACCATCGGTATCACGTCCAAACAGCTCACTACCGTTTTTTGTGTTGGTAAAAAATTCAGCATAAAAGCTTCTTCAGTGAACATCACATGCTTAATTCGATCCTTACGAAACTCCAAAAAAAACTTAAAAGGGTGAATTAAATGATTCAAAAAATGCCGCATCGTTGAATACTTTTTCCCCTTCATTGGATATAAATACTTCACATCAAAATCAACATCATTTTTCAAATTATCAAAAAATTCAGATTCATAATGTCTTTT
>JAHJMX010000099.1 GCA_018821175.1 Patescibacteria group bacterium | reverse complement strand
TTTTGAATACTCTAAAAGCTGGATATCAATGCGCTATAATGGCTCCCACGGAAATTCTTGCCAAACAACATTACAATACAATAACAAAATACTTGCTGCCGTATGGATTTAATATCCAGTTTATAGCAGGGAGTATTACTGGAAAACAAAAAGAAGAGATTATTAAACAAATGAAATCTGGGACTTTGGACGTTGTAATTGGAACTCATTCACTGATTCAAGAAAAAATTGGTTTCAAAAATCTTGGAATTGCAATCGTCGATGAACAACATAGATTCGGCGTAAAACAAAGAAGTGTTTTAAAGAGTTTCGGGAGCCCACATCTTTTATCGCTTTCTGCAACACCAATTCCACGCACGCTTGCAATGACAATTTATGGCGATCAAGATCTTTCAATCATTGATGAAATGCCAAAAGGAAGACAAGAAATAATAACGCGAATTATCCCAGAAAAGAAACGCTTAGACGCATATAGGTGGATTGAAGACCAAGTGCTCAAAGGGAGGCAAGTCTTCGTTATTTGCCCGCTTGTAGATGAATCTGATACCCTTGAGGTTAAGTCTGTAATAAAAGAATACGATTATTTGCGAGAACATATTTTCCCGAATCTCAAACTGGGGCTTTTGCATGGAAAATTGAAAGCAAAAGATAAAGAAGAAGTCATGAAAGCATTCAAAGACAATGAAACGAATGTCCTTGTTTCTACATCTGTAATTGAGGTTGGTATAGATGTTCCAAATGCAACAATTATGATGATTGAAGGTTCGGAAAGATTTGGATTATCACAACTTCACCAGTTTAGAGGTCGAGTTGGAAGGGGAGAACATCAATCTTATTGTTTTCTTTTTACAACTTCAGATTCACCTGAAACTAAAACACGACTAAAAGCGATGGTATCATACTCCTCTGGATTTAAATTAGCAGAAATTGATTTGGAATTGCGTGGGCCGGGAGAAATATATGGTGTGCGTCAAAGTGGAATCCCGGATTTAAAAATGGCTTCTTTGACAGATTCAATCACAATCGAAAAAGCCCGAAATGCAGCTCAAAGATTAATTGATGCAGATCCATATCTAGATACATATCCAAAGCTAAAAGATAAAATCGCTAAAACAGAAAATGTTTTTGTTAAAGATTAATTCTTTATTTCTTCACTCGCAGCGCTTTAAAAATACTTCCAGCTTTATCAAGCGTTTCTTGATATTCCTTTGCGGGGCTCGAATCAAAAGTAATAGCTCCACCAAAATTAAAATATAGTTTATTTTTATATGCAATAATTGTCCTAATCACAATATTTGAATCAAACCGCATATCATTTGCAATAAAAATGCTTCCGGTATAAATATTTCGTGCGACATCCTCAAGTTCATCAATAATTTCCATACTCCGAATTTTGGGACAACCAGTAATTGACCCTCCGGGAAAAGTTGCCTTCAAAAGATCACTATAACTAACATTTTCACGCATCTGCCCTTCTATAATTGAAATCAAATGCCAAACATTTTCGAATTTTTCAGCACGCATATGCACACGCACTTTTACACTCCCATATTCACAAACCTTCCCAAAATCATTGCGCATTAAATCAACAATCATAGCCAGTTCAGCCTCATCTTTTTTTGAATTCAATAAAATATTCTTATTTTCTGCATCTTTTTTAGGAGTTTCTCCACGTGCAATCGTGCCTTTAATCGGTCGTGTCTCTATATTTCTTCCATCCGCAAAAATAAATCGCTCTGGCGAACTTGAAATAATCTTATAATCCCCGAACGATAAATATGCTGAAAATGGCGCTGGATTTATTGAATACAGTTCTCTAAAAATCGCATATGCATCACCAAAAAAACTGGTTTCAATTCTATGTGATAAATTTAATTCATAAATATCACCACCCTTAATGTAATCAATTATTCGTGCAATTTTTGCTTGATAATCAATTTTTGAAGTACAAAAGAAATCATCATTTATATTAAATGCCCGCGGTTTATTTTCCGTGAAATTAAACATCAAATCAAAATCAGTATATTCACTCGCGACATCAGCAGTTTTTACTTGAATCAAGTACTGTTTCCCAAGATGTAAATCAAAAATTATTAAATCTTTATAAAAAACCATTTGCATATTTGGCATATGTAAATCGTCTTTAGAATTAAATGGCAATTTCTCGATATATTTTTTACTATCATATGAAAAATATCCAATAGCACCCCACAAATTCATCGGATATTCATAACTCTTAACACTATAAAAATCAATCAATTCCTGAAAAAGTTCAAATGGATCTTCGCCCATTGGGCCTTTATTTGAAGACGCAATATACAATGGATTAATCCCAACATACGCATATCTACTATTGTCTTTAAGTCCCTTGCCGCATAATAATGCACTATAC
>JAHJMX010000098.1 GCA_018821175.1 Patescibacteria group bacterium | reverse complement strand
TTTCCAGAACCAACATCTCCTTGCACTAAACGACTCATTGGATATGGTTTTTCAAGATCTCGAATAATTTGAGTTAATACTTTTTTCTGCGCATTCGTTAATTCAAATGAAAGTTTATCCAAAAATTCTTTAATTGCTTCTATGTTTTGAGGGATTTGTTTTTTTTCTTCATGTGCAATTTGCTGCCAGAGCCATTTTTTTTGTATCGCTTTAAGTTGAAGTAAAAATAGTTCATCAAAACTCAATCTTTCTTTCGCTTTTTCAAGTAAGTCTTCACTTTCTGGAAAATGGATTTGCTTAATGGCTTCTCTGTGCAGCAGAAATTTGTGTTCATCAATAATTTCCATAGGTAAATATTCCTTGAAACTCGCGCTCCATTCATCTACTAGTGGTTTTATTTTTTCACGTATCCATTTGGAAGAAATCCCTTCTGTTTCATGATAAACCGGCACAAGGCGTGCACTATGCAACTGTTATTCTTTAATTAATTCATAAGATGGACTTTGTAAGCTAACTTTTCCAAATGCGAATTTTAATTTTCCCATTAATATTACTTCATCTCCATTTTGCATCACCCGTTTAATATAAGGTTGATTAAACCATACAACCTCAACTGAGCCAGTATCATCGGTCAAAATCCCTCTAGTAATAGATTTCCCATATTTTGTTCGTTGCGTGTTAAAATGGGAAATGAATCCTTTCACAGTGTTTACTTGATCGGTTCGCAAATCTACAATATCGGTAAAATCAGAGCGGTCATTATAAGTTCGCGGGAAATACATCAACAAATCACCAACATTTTTTATACCTAAATCGTCCAAGCGCGCAATATGCGTAGATGTTGTTCTAAGTACATCTTTTAGCGGAGTTTTTAGCATAATATTTAAGCAACTATCTTGAGGAAGTGACGTTTTCCAACTTGTAATAATTTTTCTTCCTTTAAATCTAAAATCATATTTGGATCTGTGATTTTCTCTCCATCGACTTTAACTCCACCTTGATCAACCAATCTTCGCGCTTCACTTTTTGACTTTGCCATATTGTTTGCAATAATTAAATCTACAATATTCATTTCGTTTGAACCAATTTTCTTTAGCTCAATATCTTCTGGGATTTCATTGTTGCTGAAGATAGCCATAAATTCTTGTTCTGCTTTTTCTGCAGCATCTTCATTGTGATAGATTTTGATCAATTCTTTCCCAAGCAATTTCTTGAGAATCATCGGATTTTCCCCATTTTTCAGCCTTTTTTCGAAGGCTGCAATTTCATTACTAGGGACATTTGTCGCAAGAGTGAAGTATTTTGTAATTAATTCATCAGGAACACGCATGATTTTCCCAAACATTTCCTTTGGTACATCATCTACAGCGATATAATTCCCCTCAGATTTACCCATTTTCTTAACACCATCAGTTCCTTCCAAAATTGGTACAGTCAAAATAGATTGAGGGACTTGTCCATTAGCTTTTTGAATTGTGCGACCTGCAAGCAAGTTGAACGTTTGATCAGTCCCACCAAGCTCTAAGTCTGCTTTAAGAGCTACAGAATCATATCCTTGCATTAGAGGATACATGAATTCGTGTATTGAAATTGGCAAATTGTTTTGTATGCGTTTTTGAAACATATCGCGTTCCAGCATTTGAGAAACAGTAAAACAAGAAGCGAGTTTTATAACATCGGCAAAATTTAATGGTTCGAGCCAATCTGCATTCCATCTAACTTCAACTTTATCTGTATCAAGGAAAAATTTCACTTGATCAATATATTTCTTTGCATTTGCTTCTAGTTTTTCCTTGGTATTGATTTTTCTGGCTTCTGATTTTCCAGTTGGGTCCCCTATTTGTCCGGTAAAATTACCAAAAAGTAATATGATTTGATGCCCCATCTCCTGGAATTCACGTAATTTTTTGATTACTACCATATGGCCAATATGCAAATCGGTTCCAGAAGGATCGATTCCTAGTTTAATCCGTAATTTTTCCCCAGATTTTAGTTTCTTGATCAATTCTTCTTTAACAATTACGTCTACAACTCCGTGGTTTAAAACTTCATTAATTTTTTCATCTGATGTGTTTATCATGATTTTACGATTTATAAATATCAAACTTTTCCTCTAAATCATAAGGATTTTTAAACTCAAAGTAAATGAAAAATGGCGAGCTACACCAAAAAAGTAGAAGCGCGCTCACCTCCTACTTATGGAAGATACTTCTACTCTTTTGGTGTAGCTAGTCGCGAAGTTACTTTTAAAACTTTCTCAACTAGCTGCATCTGAATGATATATGATTTGCAAATTATTATCAACAGGTTGTGACACCTTGACATATTTGCTTGATTTTTTGTAGGCTCTCTGCGATAATGCTTCTGTTGACGTTTATAAACAACATAATATTACATGTCATGCTTGAAGAAGTCCTTAAAAAAGTTGGATTTAACGATAAAGAAAGTTTAGTTTACTTGGCGTTACTTGAGCTTGGTTCTCAACCAGCGAGTATTATTGGAAAAAAAACAAAGATTAATCGTTCTACAACATATTTAGTTTTAGAGGGGTTGATTGACAAAGGCTTTGTTAATCAATATGTACGTGCTGATGTTAAATATTTTACGGCATCTGATCCTCAACTTATTGCTCAAACATTAAAAGACCAGGAAAAAAATATCGCGGATTCACGTAAGGCGTTAATTACGGTTTTACCTGATTTCTATGCGCTTACGAATCCTATGAGTATTAAACCTAGAGTAAAATTTTATGAAGGAGCAGAAGGGATCAAGTTGATTACAGAAGATACGTTAACGGCAAAAGAAACAATCTTAAGTTGGGAATCAATGGATTTTTGGCTAGATAAATCTACGCCAGAATTACAAAGATATATTAGAGATTACAGTTGTCGTCGGGTAAAAAAAGGAATTCCAGTAAAACTTATCGCTCTTGATACTCCATCTGCGCGAAAATATTTGGGAGTTGACTATCCTCCTAGATTAAAAGATAAAAAAGTTGATCCGTTAATAGATATTAAATGGGCGCCTAAAGATACGCCATATTTCTATAATGATATTAATGTATATGACAACAAGGTTTCGATGTTATCCCTTACTGATAATGAGTTGTTTGGTGTTATAATCGAAAGTGCCGAGATTGCCAAAATTCACAAATCTATTTTCCATATGGCATGGGAATTTGCCAAAATTCATGAACAAAACAACAAAAAACGTTGAAATAAAGGTTATAGGGCTTGATACTAGCTTGAGAATTGATAAATTCTTGTCAGAAAATTCCGATGTTTATTCGAGATCTTTTTTGCAAAAATTGATAAAAGAAGGACGCGTGATGGTTAATGATAAATCGATAACATCTCGTTGTAAGGTTCGAAATAATGATCAAATTACAATTTATTTACCTGCAGAGAAAAACAAAATCCCTGTTTCGGAAGATTTATCAGTAGAAATTGTTTTCGAGAATGATGATCTTGCCGTTATTTGCAAACCGCCAAATATGGTTGTGCATCCAACTGATGAGGGGAATCAAATGTCTGGAACTTTAGTGAATGCGCTTTTAAATATGTTTGGAAAAGATGGACTTAGTAATTCAGGTGGTGATGTTAGACCAGGGATTGTTCATCGGCTAGATAAAGACACTTCTGGGTTGTTAATTGTTACTAAAAACAATAAAATTCATGAATATATTGTAAATTTGATGAAAACTAGAAAAATAGAAAAATATTATATGACTTTGGTTATTGGTCATGTCCCTAGCAAAACTGGAACTATTGAGGCAACACTAGCAAGAGCTAAGCATGATAGAAAGAAGATGAACATTACTGATGGTGCAGATGGTAAACATGCGATAACAGAATTTGAAGTTCAGGATTATATCGAATATGACGATATGAAATTTTCTTTGATTAAAGCTAAGATTATTACTGGAAGGACTCATCAAATACGTGTTCATTTCAGATCAATTGGTTACCCTGTAGTAGGTGATGAGCTTTATGGGAACAGAAAAATGAATGCATTTGCTAATAAACATGGTTTGCATAGGCAGTTTTTGCATGCTGCAGAACTTAAGTTTGAAATGCCAGATGGAACAGTTGTGCATGTAAAAAAAGAACTTCCTGATGATCTCAAGAAGTTCTTAGATTTTATACAGTAAACATTTAAGCTTCTTTTTCAGCCTCTTCAGTTTTCTTTGCTGTAGTTTTTTTTGGAGTAGCTTTGCTAGCTCCGATTTTGATGCTCTTGATTTCTAGTACTGTGAAATTTCTTCTGTGTCCAATTGTTTTAGAATATCTTTTCTTTGCCTTCATTTTGAAAACGCGAACCTTTTCTCCACGTTTTTCTCCAATAATTTCAGCCTCAACAACTGCATTTTTTATATATGGATTGCCGATTTCAGTATTTTTATCGTCTTTCGCATACATAAGTACCTTGTCGAACTTTACAGTTCCTTCTTCAAGATTGAGAGTATCGACTTCGATTTGGTCGTTTTCACTGACCTTATATTGTTTACCTGTGATTTCTACGATTGCGAACATGGTCTTTTTTCGTTAATTTTTCGTTAAATTGCTAGGTAAATGTAAAGAAAACCTTGCTAAAAATCAAGGTGATTTAGTTATATATGTTCATTGCTTCATCAATTCCTTTTTCAATTCCCACAATTATTGCTTCACAAGATCTTTCTCTGATCTTTTTCATAATTTTTTCTTCGCTTTCAGTGAATCTTCCAAGGACAAAATCTTTTCCTTCGAACATGCTTTTTTGCTTATCTGTTCGTGATTCAATCCCAATCCGGATTCTAGGGAATTCGCTGTTTCCAAGTGATGCAAGTATAGATTTCATACCATTGTGGCTACCGCCGCTCCCCTTTTTTCTAATTTTCATTTCTCCGACTTGGAAATCTAAATCGTCAAAAATAACAAAAAAATTTTCCAATTCCACATTATAAAAATCCACAATTTTTCTTGCTGCTTTGCCCGAAGCGTTCATGAATGTTGTTGGTTTCACTAAAATTATTTTTTCTTTACCAAAAATTCCTTCCGTAATAATTGCGTCAAATTTACTTTTTTCTTTAAATTCATCAAATCCCATTTTTTTTCTTAGAAGATCTACAATTTGAAATCCGGCATTATGCCGTGTTTTTTCGTATTCTTTGCCGATATTTCCAAGTCCAATAATTATTTTCATAAATTCTTATCCAAGTTACATACTTCTAAAAATTAGCATTTTTTTACCAATGCTTAAGTAGTCTCCATCAATTGCACCCATTTTCAATAATTCTTTTTTGATTTTTGTACTTTCTATATATTTATAAACTCGTTCTAAACCTTCAATATTCTTTACATTTGTCATTTGAATAAGCTTTTCGATAGCTTTTCCTTTGATATTGAATTGCCTGTGTTCTTGCCCAGTTTCAATGTTAATAAAGGTTCTTTCAATTGTTATGTCAAAACGATCTGATGCTGTTTTAAGCTCTGGTTTGAAAAGAGTATAATCTTTTTTCTTT
>JAHJMX010000097.1 GCA_018821175.1 Patescibacteria group bacterium | reverse complement strand
GGTTGACAAATTGCGAAAATTCAAAAATGACATGGGTGGAGAGAAAATCGAGTGGAATGATGTGATAAAAGCGTTGCTTGAAAAAGTCGTAAAACCGAAGAAGAAAGTGCGAAAGACGAGGCCGGCGAAGAAAATTACACGATATGTGCCTATTGCGGCAAGACAAGAATTCCCTGAAAAATGTCAATTTCCGGGATGCGACAAACCAGCACAAGTTACTCATCATCCGGAAAGGTTCGCGCTAAACCCAAATCACAATAACTTAAAACGCCTGTGCAAAGCGCATCACGAACTTGTTCATAATGGACTTGAGCCGCCGGAATGGAATCCGAAAACTCATCAGCTTATCGAACAGAAATTTGCAATGGCAAGGACTGACTTACTCTGGAAACCGCAAACAGCCATAGAGGTTCATTGCCATCCCGCGGTGCTCTAAATGTCTTGTTACTATATAATAGCCTTTTTCGCCGGGCTTGATTCATCCGTCAGACTATGTTATAATATACATGTTATAAAAACTGTATTTTGACAATTTGGCCCAGTTCTACTCTAAAGTTTGATGAGGCAGGGCCTCTTAATCGCTATGATCTTTTACCATTCCATTGGTCATAAGTATTTGAGAGTCCCTTCCTCCTCAAAGATGAGTTAGTCTGATTTTTGTCTTTTACTTGCCGCTTTGCGGTCTTTGTGAAAGACGTTGCAACTGTTCCTTTTGCTGTTTTTGGGATTTAATTTTTATCATTCTTTTCCGGAAGAATGTTTGATTATTATTTCTCTTTGGCAAAAGTTTTTGAAACCTTCTGATACTTTGATATATTAAGTTGAATTGTCTTTTATTTGCACTTTTGTGTGAATAATTGGCTTTAAGACATATTATATCCAGGTACCAGGCTTGGGGTTTCTACTGCTTTACGTGTACACGTTTAGCATTTAGTTGCTTTTAATCAGCATTATCCTTGAGGAGTTTTTTTATGTTTATATTTTTCTGCTTTCGTAATATCTTGTTATTGTGTAAGTAGTTTTTTAAAATATGAAAATTTTGAATAAATTCATTGAGAGATATGATAAGTTGAATGATGAACAAAGGCTTGCAGTCGATGTTATCGAGGGGCCGGTTTTAGTTGTCGCTGGGCCAGGGTCTGGAAAAACTGAACTTTTGAGTTTGCGAACTGCGAATATTTTGAAGCAAACCGATGTTTTACCTTCATCGATTTTATGTTTAACTTTCACTGATGCTGCTGCGATTAATATGCGAAAGCGGTTGGCTTCGATTATTGGTGATGAGGCATATAAAGTTGCAATTCATACATTCCATAGTTTTGGTACAGAAATAATAAATCAAAATCCACAATATTTTTATAATGGAGCCATTTATACACCCGCTGATGATTTGATGCGTTATGAGATTTTGGAAGGAATTTTTGAGAATTTGAAACATGATAGTTGTTTTAAATCTTATCATCCTGAACAGGGATATACTTATTTGCGAGATGTGATTAGCCGAATTAGTGAACTTAAAAAAGCTGGTTTAAATCCGGATGAATTTAAAAAAATCGTACTTTCAAACAAAGAATTTTTAGACGAATCAAACCCTCTTATTGCTGAGATTTTTCAAGATAGAGTTGCCAAAGGTATGATCCAGAAGATTCGTATTTTGGTTGAAAAACTTCAAAGAATTTCACTTTTGGATAATCAAATTCAGAAAAATTATCGCAGTCTAAAAGAAACTGTTATTTCAAGTTTAGTTGAGGCTTGTAATTTAGCCGAAAAAGAGGGGAGCACATCTTATATTACTATTTGGAAAACGAAATATACAAAAAAGAATGCAAAAAAAGAAACTGTATTGAAAGACTTGATAGATGCAGATAAACATATTGAACTTGCTGAAGTCTATGAGAAATATCAAGAAACTTTGCATCAAAAGGGTTATTTTGATTATGAGGATATGATTTTGGATGCATCCCGTGCTATTGAAGAAAATATTGAACTGAAATACAACTTACAAGAAAGATATTTGTATGTCTTAGTTGATGAATTTCAGGATACAAGTGGGGTACAAATGCGCCTTTTGGACAATTTGCTTGATGCAAGTGTGAATGAAGGTAGACCAAATATTCTTGCGGTCGGAGATGATGATCAATCGATTTTTAAATTTCAGGGAGCAAATATTGAGAATATTTTACAATTCCATGAAAAATACAATGATCCACAGCTTGTTGTCCTTTGGAAGAATTATCGGTCGAATCAAAATATTTTAGATTTAGTTCGTAAAGTAGTTTTGACAGGTGAAGATAGATTGGAAAAACGATTACCGGATCAAATTAAAAAAGAGCTTTTTGCTTCGAACTTGAATGTTCGAGCAGGGCAAATTAAAGAGAAGGAATTTGAGACACAGCTTCATGAGCTTAAGTGGCTTGCAGAAGAGATTAAGGCTAAGGTTGGACAGGGGATTGATGTAAGTGAAATTGCAGTGATTGCGCCGATGCATAAAATTTTGGAAGAAGCAGCGCGAGTTTTGGATTATTTTGGAATCCCAGTTTTTTATGAGCGTAAAAATGACATTTTGAGTCAGAAGCATGTGACAGAAATTTTGACGATTTTAGAATTTGTTAATTCATTAAATAAAAAAAATCAATCTGAAGCTGATGAATTTTTGCCAGAAATTTTGAGTTTTGGATTTTTCGAACTTGATCGTCTTGATATCTGGAAAATCTCAGTTCAGGCTAATCGAGAAAAAAGGCTTTGGCTTGAGATTATGTTAGATTACGACAACAAGTTTATTCGAGATTTGGCGAAGTTTTTTATTTATCTTGGAGCTGAGGTGAACGAACGAACAGCAGAAGAGATTATAGATATTATTACTGGTGTTCATTCCATTGCGATTGACGAAGATTCGCAATTTACAAGTCCTTACAAGCAATATTATTTTTCTGATGTGACAAAATATCAATATCTTGATTTTTTGCAAACATTACAGGCTTTTATTGATGCTATTAGAGAGTATGCAAAAGGAGTCGCGTTGAAAGTTGCTGATGTGCTCGAATTTGTGAATTTGCATAAAGTGCACAAATTGCCGCTTATCACGAAAAGTCAGTTTGAATCTGGGAAAAAATCGGTTTCATTGCTTACTGTTCATGGAGCGAAGGGGCTTGAGTTTGATACTGTTTTTGTTTTGGATTGTATGGATGAAGTTTGGGTTAAAAAACGGAATTTTAGTAAGATTAATTTTCCTGCGAATTTACCTTTATCGCCTCAGGCAGATAATTTGGATGATAGTTTACGAAGATTTTATGTCGCGTTATCTCGTGCAAAAAGCGATTTGTATTTGAGTAATTATCGATTTAATTTTAATGGGAAAGAACAGGTTAAGTTGAGATTTTTGACTGATTATGAAGATGAGGTTAAAGAGAAGAATAAAGGCCGAACTTTAGGCGAAATCCAAGCAATGCAGGACAAGATAAAAAATGATCCATCAATTAAAGAACTTGTTGATTTAAAATATCAAATCGCGAATTATAAACCAATCAATGTTGATGAAAAAACGCTTATTCAAGGTCGACTTGACGATTATAAGTTGAGCGTAACTCATTTGAATAATTTTTTGAATGTTGCAGACGCAGGTCCACAAACATTTTTGGAGAAAAATTTGCTTAGATTTCCAGAGATGCAAAATAAATCTGGAGTTTATGGATCTGCAGTTCATCTTGCACTTCAACATTTACAAAAAGAGTTTAAGGCATCAAAGATTTTGCCAGAAAAAGCAAAATTCTTAAATTTGTTTGAAAAAGCGTTGACTTCTAAAAGACTAAATGAAAAAGACACGAATGAATTGATTGCAAAGGGGCGTGATAATCTTGGGTTTTATTATGATCACCGGAAGAATTCCTTTGATTATAATGATCAGGCTGAATTTAATTTTGTTCATCAAGGAGTTGTAATCGGGGAGGCACAAATTACTGGAAAAATCGATAAGATGAAAATCAATCAAGAAAGCCGTGAGATTTCAGTTTTTGATTATAAAACTGGTAAAGCCCTTTTTTCATGGAATGGCAGCGGTGAGTATGAAAAAATCAAGTTATGGAAATATAGGAATCAACTTGTTTTTTACAAATTGTTAACTGAAAATGCACAATATTTCAAAGGAATGTATAAGGTTAATTCTGGAGTTTTAGAGTTTGTTGAGCCAATGAATAATGAAATTATCACCCTTAATTTGGATATTTCATTTGAGGAAACGGAAAAAATGAAAAATCTCATTAAGGTTGTTTATGCGAAAATTATGAATTTAGATTTTCCCGATGTTTCGCATTACGATAAAAGTTTATACGGGATTCAGTGCTTCATTGATGATTTGTTGAAATAAAAATGCATTAAAAAAAGGCTAAATTTTTATCTTTAGCCTTTTTAAAATTGTTGAATTTCAACCTATATTATTATTCTTCAGAAGTAGGTTCTTCTGCTTTTACATCTTCTGCTGGAGTTTCTTCTTCAGTTTTAGTAACTTCTGTCTCTTTCTTTTCAGGAGTTTCCTTTTCAGCAGGTTTTTCTGTTAAAGCTTTGATACTAAGTCCAATTCTATGTTCTTTTGGATCTACAGTAATAATTTTTGCTTCAACTTCATCTCCAACCTTAATAATCTCAGAAACATCCTTAATCTCGTCGTGAGAAAGTTCAGATAAGTGGATCAAACCATTGATTTCACTATTCAATTTCATGAATGCTCCAAATTGAGTGATTTTATTAATTTCACCTTTAACCACTTTTCCAACTTTGAATGTTTTAGCAGCTTCAACCCATGGATCTGGGACAAGTCTCTTCATACTTAATGAAATTTTCTCGCCATCTATTCCAATTACAAGCACTTCCACTTCATTGTTGATTCTACCAAATTCAGATGGATCCTTAACGTGTCCCCAAGCAATTTCAGATATATGAACAAGTCCTTCAAGACCTTCAAATGCAACGAAAATACCGAATTTAACGATACCACTGATTTTACCTTTGATTTTTTGACCAACTTTAAGCTTTGTAAGAGCATCTTTACGTTGCTCGTGCATAGCAGCTTTCTCAGATAAAATTAGTTTTCCATTATCGTGATCGACATTGATAACTTTTACATCAAAATTGATTCCGACAAGCGCTTGTAGTCTGCTAAGAATCAACGCTGAATCAGCTCCGTTTACACGTGGATAGTGCATTGGAGCGAGTTGAGATACCGGGATAAATCCTTTGATTCCATCGATTTCAAGTAGAAGACCACCTTTATTAGCTTCATTTGCACTGACTTGAATAACTTCACCACTTTCATATGCATCAACGAATTTTTGCCAACTCTTTTCTTGGCTAGCTCTTCTAAGAGAAAGAACTACAAGACCGTCTGAATTTTCTGCTTCCAAAATGTAAGCGGAAATATTATCCCCTGGGTGTAACTCTTTCAAAGTATCTATACTGTCGTGAGCTTCTTTACCAGCGATAATTCCTGTACTGATACCACCTAAATCAACTAGAATTTTATTCTTTGTGATTTCTGTGACACTACCTTCAATAATTGTCCCTGGTTGAGGAAAAACGATTGATGGAGAGTTTTTCAGAAGGGCTTCCATCACTTCACTTTGATCACCAAAGATCTTTGTCATTTGTGTATCTACCATAATTGCGTCAGCAATAGAGCCTTTTAATGTTTACGTATGGCTCTTTTCATAAATAGTCGATGGCTCTACTACCTTGAAATATCGAGCACGAAAAGAGCTAGTCAATACTACCTGACATTAGATCTAGATATCAAGTTGATTTTCTTATTTCTTTTTTAATACGATCTTGTCATCCTTAACATCAATTTCGATTGTGTCCCCAGCAACAAAAATTTCTTCTAGGAAATTTTGCGTTAATGGATCTTCGATTAGATCTTGGATTTTTCTACGGACTGGTCTTGCTC
The DNA here is from genome assembly GCA_018821175.1 of Patescibacteria group bacterium. Lineage (GTDB taxonomy): Bacteria > Patescibacteriota > Gracilibacteria > UBA1369 > PNNO01 > JAHJMX01. Next base: position 2,926 of record JAHJMX010000097.1, on the reverse strand, counting down.
CGTATTCTTTGTCGTAACTAACATTTGCAAGATAATCCAGTCCTTTTGGAGTAACTTCTATTTTTAGATTTTTAGAAGAAAGTCGCTCTTGAAGGATTCCAATGTGTAATTTTACAATTTCTTTGATGTTTTCATGAGTGAGAGGTCGGAATACAATTGTTTTATCAATACGATTTAAAAATTCAGGTTTAAAGTTCTTTTTAAGTTCTTTAAGAATTTCTTCTTTTGTTGCTTGATACTCACTTTCAGCTATTTTCAACTTATCAGTTTCAATATCAAATCCAATTGGTCCAGCTTTTTCTGTTAATTTATCAGCGCCAATATTAGATGTAAGAATAATAATTGTATTTTTGAAATCGACTTTTCGGCCTTTGCTGTCAGTTAAAATTCCATCTTCTAGAATTTGAAGTAACAAGTTGAATACATCACTGTGTGCTTTTTCAATCTCATCGAAAAGCACGATACTGTAAGGTTTTCTTCTTACGGCTTCGGTAAGTTGACCACCATCGTCATATCCAACATATCCCGCAGTAGTTCCAACCAGTCTTGAAGTTGAATGTCTTTCCATGAATTCGCTCATGTCTATTTTAATCAAAGCATCTTTATCGTTGAAAACTTCTTTGGCAAGAGCTCTAACAAGTTCGGTTTTACCAACTCCAGTTGGTCCCATAAATATAAATGATCCAATTGGACGGTTATGATCTGCAAACCCAGCTCGTGAGCGTTTGATAGCCTTACAAACTGTTTCAACACCTTCATCTTGTCCAATAATCGCTTTTTTAATACGTTTTTCAATATCAATCAATCGTTGCATGTCAGATTTCACAAGTTTTGTTACTGGAATACCTGTCATTGCTGAAACAAAATCAGAGATATCATCTGCAGTAACTTTTTTACGTTTTCCTCTAGGGGTTTGAGTTTTTTTAGCTTCTGCAATTGCTTTGATTATTTCAAGTTCTTTGTTGCGAAGTTCAGCAGCATGTTCGTAATTTTGAGCAGAGACTGAATTTTCTTTCTCTTTTATTATTTTTTGTAATTCTTTTTGAAGATTTTTACTTGTATTTGTTGGAACTTTTGTATTCACACGTTTTAATGAAGAAGCTTCGTCAATTAAATCAATAGCTTTATCAGGCAGAAATCTGTCATTGATATATCTTTTTGACATTGTAACCGCTGCATCAATAGCGTCATCTGTAATTTGCATGTTGTGGTGATCTTCAAAAGATGCCTTCAACCCTTGTATCATAGCCTTTGTTTGTTCCATTGTAGGCTCTTCAACAACGATTTGTTGGAATCTTCGCTCCAAAGCTGCATCGCTTTCGATATGTTTTCTATACTCGGTTGTAGTTGTAGCTCCAACTACCTGTACATCTCCACGAGACAAAGCAGGTTTTAATATATTTGCTGCATCCAAGCTTCCTTCTGCAGACCCAGCACCTACAACAGTATGAATTTCATCAATGAATAAAATAGCATTTTTAACACTTTTAAGTTCATCTAAAATTTGTTTTACACGTTCTTCGAATTCTCCACGATATTTTGTTCCGGCGATTACAGCAGTCATTGAAAGAGATAAAAGCTTCTTGTCTGTTAGCATTTCTGGGACCTTTCCATCAGCAATCGCTTGTGCAAGACCTTCTGCAACGGCAGTTTTTCCAACGCCAGGTTCTCCAATTAGGACTGGGTTGTTTTTGGTGCGTCTACAAAGGATGCTAACTAGACGATCGATTTCTTTTTCTCGTCCGATTACTGCATCAAGGTTTCCTTCAGCTGCTTTTAATACTAAGTCATCGGTAAAATAGTCCAAGGCAGGTGTTTTGCTAGGTTTGCCATCTGTCTTTTTTCCAGTTTTAAATTGGTTTTTAGCTCCAAATTGATCCTTTTCAACACTTCCTGTCATTGCTCCTTGTAATCCATTCAAGAAAAATTCCATTGGATTAACAACTTTCTGATTGCTTGATTGCTTAGCATTTTGAATTTCTTTGCCACGTTCAAAAGTTTGAATAATTTGGTCACGTACATCCGCTGGGTTTACTTGCATATTTTCTAATATTACTGTTGCTGCTGTGTCTTCTTGAGAGACAAGGGCAAACAGCAAATGTTCAGTTCCAACATAAGCATGTGTGTATTTTTCTCCGCTCCTTAGAGCTTCTTCAATAACTTTTTTAGCAAATCCGCTTAATCCAGTTTTTCCATTGCCATTTTTTGGTTTTGGTTTTGGAGATGAAGTTGAAATACGGCCAACTGTTTCTAAAACAAGCTGAACGTTTTCTTCAGTTACCCCAAAATTATAAAGGATATGTGCTCCAAGAGAGTTTTCTTGAGAGAGAATCCCCATAAGCAAATGCTCTGTCCCAACATAATCCAACCCTACTTTTTTTGCACGGTCTTGGGCGATTACTAGAGCTTGCTTGGCTTCCTTGGTAAATTTATTAAATTTATGCTGATTGTCGTTAATATTATCCATAAGTTTTTTATTTATTTAATGCTTCTTTAGATTCTACCATAAAAGGGCTATCCGACGAACTTACTTTGTTTTTTTTAGCTTTACGTTCTTTTTAAAATATGTTGTATAAATTTATTGTCCAAACAGCTACAAAACTAGCACCCTATACTTTAGAGTGCTAGGATCGATTAGTCAATGCTTGATTTCTATATTTAATTAGCGGTTATGCTTGCTGCAATATCTACGATATATGATTCATTCCCGCTATCTCCATAAATTTTGTAAATTTTGCCATCGTCACGTTTAATGTAAATTGCAGTCTCCCCATTCTCTATTACTTTGACTCCAGAATAACTTCCTATAGAGATAGGTGATCCAGAGGGAATACTCCCCCCGACAATGTCGATACTAACCATTTCATTCCCGTTTTCAACAGGATTGTTACTAAATCCATAATGATGTATCACATCGGCGCTTCCT
>JAHJMX010000096.1 GCA_018821175.1 Patescibacteria group bacterium | reverse complement strand
GATTCCTTACAATTGATAAAAATCGTTTAAACGTAACTCTAACTGAGGCTCGTGAAACTGGGATTACATTTGATGCCTCTGAGAGTCGTGGAGGTTTTCAATCTGAGCAAAGTCAGGAAGCCGGAGAAACTTATATTCAAAGAATTGAATGGAATTTCGGCGATAATACAGACAAAGTTAATGGGGAAATGGTCGCAGAAGATGTTCAAACTCATTATTATGGTGATGAGGGAACTTATCCTGTGATTGTTGAAGTAACCGATTCTCGTGGGATTAAAGATCGTAAAGTATTCGAAGTTGTGGTTGATTCACCTGCGGCTCGTATTGATGTGAGCCCTTCGCTTCGTACAAAAATTAATCAAAATGTAACTTTTGATGCTGGAGGATCTACAAGTGATGGTGGGCAAATAGTTGCTTATAACTGGAATGTGGAAAATGCAAATTTACACTATTCTGCTGATGAAAAAACAGAAGCATTCACAAAGGATTTCGAAGCTCCTGGTGTTTATCAAGTTAGTTTAGCAATTACAGATAACTTGGGGAATACTGCTCGTGAAAATTCAACTTTGATTGTTGAATCTGAAGCTCCAAAAGCGCAGTTTGATTACAGTATTACAGATCCACAAACTCCACATATTTATATGCTTGATGGAAGCAAGAGTTTTGATCCTGATGGGAATATTCAAACTGGGAATTATACTTACAAATGGTATGTAAACACAGTTTCAGATGATTATAACTTTGTTGATGAATTTGGGAACATCGATGAGCAGGGAGCTTTTAAAGCTCGCACATATCTCAAGTTTTATCGAATAGGTGAATATGCGGTTTCACTTCAGGTGGATGATGTGAATGAGCCTGAAAATCCAGGTCTTCCAGAAGAGAAAACGATTAATGTCAGAAGTGTTTTGGATGTTGCATTTGGGGATATGGAAACATCTGCTTCAATGCTAAATGATGATAATGAAGCGAAAGTTACACTAGTTGCACTTTCAGAAAACGGAGTGGCTTTCGAATTTGATTTTGGGGATGGTTCAAGCCTTGTTAGTGGAAATATTATCAGCGGAAAAGGAGAATCTTCACATATTTATACAGAAGCTGGGAACTATGATGTTCGCTTAACTGTTTTTGATAAACAAAATAATGAAAATACGATTAAACGTAGAATTGTCGTAGGCGATGCCGCTACACCAATTCCAGTGATTTCGGTTAAGGTTGATGGAGTAGAAATTTATGATCTTTCTGAGCCAATAAAAGTAAATCGCAAATCAGTGGTAAAACTTGATGCCAGTCAGTCGCTTAACGTTGATGGGACTGGGCGTAGACTTGCTTATCAATGGGATTTTGGAGATACCGATAAATCAACTCAGGTAACAGTTACTCATACTTATAGTGACTTGAGCCCGGTTGAGCCTGGATATTATAATGTTCAGCTTAAAGTTATGGATAAAAATGATCTTTCAAAAAATGCCATAACAAATATGCATATTGATGTCGTTGGAGAGATGCCAGAAATCCAAGCTTTCACTGCTATTTCGCAAGACGCTGAGCTTGTTACTCCTGTCAGAATCAAGCTGGATGCGATTGGAGCAAATGATCCAGATGGGCAAATTGTAAAATATCTATGGTGGTATTACGATGAACTTGATCCAGAAATGACTATGGGGCATACAATTACTCAAACTCCGCAGGCTTTTGTAACTGTTGGAACTCGCGGGGTTGAAGGGGAACAAATCAAATATAAATTTGGTCTTTCTATGACTGATCAGGAGAATTTTGAAGTTGATGCTTCAGAACTTTTGGATGAGACTGTGATGCCAAGCGTTACTGTTACAAATGGTCCGAATGATATCCCAGTTTCGCGTTTCACTGTTGATCGTACAAGTATTATGGTTGGTGAATCAGTGAATTTTACAAGTAGTTCGTATGATCCTGATGGACGTATTGTTCAATATATTTGGGATTTTGAAGGTGATGGATTTAGCAATAATAAAGCGACTAATATGTCGACCGTATCACATGTTTACGATACGCCGGCTGTGGATGGAATTAATGTCCGTTTAAAAGTCGTTGATGATAATTTTGCTGAATCGGTTGCGATTCCAGTAAAGATTTATATTGATTCTGTCGCGGAGGCGCCAGTTGCTGCGTTTAAAACTGAATATGTAAGTGGAAATACTATAAAGTTTTTGAATAATTCGACTGCTGATGAGTTAGCCGGAGCGCAACTTGTTAAATATAAATGGGATTTTGATATTAGTAGTGATCTTACTACTGCTGATAGTGATGGTGATGGAGTTAAGGATAATGACCTTGATAGTATCGAAATTTCGCCAAAATTTGATTATTTGCAAGGTGGTATTTATCGCGTGAAATTAAGAGTTGAGGATAATTTAGGGAATTATGATGAAGTTATTAATTTTGTTAATGTTCTCGGGGCTTCAGTTAGTGGAACCGGTGAGATTGTCGAAAAAAAGCCTTTAAAAGCTAATTTCGTAACAGATCCAGCGGTTTCTGCTGATAATCAAATCCATTTAAATGGAGATGTTGGAGAAATTAGTTTTAATTTTGCTGCATCAGAAGGGGATATCGTGAGCTATGTTTTTGATAATAATATTTACGTTGATTCAAACAATAATGGGCGAAAAGCAGATGATGTTGATTATTCGGCAACTTTCCCGGGAATTTATACAACAACTTTTAATGCTGAAAGCGGAAAAATAAAAGTTCGCCTTTCGGTTTATGATGAAGATAACAATGTTAATATTAAGGAAGTTTTTGTAGTTTTTGATGCAGATCCTATGTTAAGCATGGATCTCTCAGATTCATTAGGGGCAAATCTTTTGTTAGGGACAAACCAAAATCAGGTTTCCGCAATGGTTGTAAGCCTTGTATTATTTGCTATAGTTATATTAAGTCTTTATTTACATTCAGTACGAATTACTCCGCAGGATTAATTTATATAAATATTAAAAAAACATATTATGGATACAGATAACACAAATCAAAACATAAACTCGGTAGGGGAGCGAAGGCCTAATGCTGTTGATTTTGGGACAGGCAATGTTTCTGGAGAGACTCCGGAAGTTCAAAATTCTGGTCTTAGAATTGGTTCAGATTCGAGTGTTGAACCTCAACCTCAGTCTCAGTCTCAGTCTCAACCTCAAGTTGCGCCAACAGCACCTGTTGCGCCCGCAATGCCAGTAGCTTCAGTTGTTGTTCCTGAGCCGACTCCTGCTCCGACTCCAGTCCCAACGCCTGCTTCCCAGGCTCCTGTTGCTGCACCTGTGGTTGCGCCAATGCCACCCGTGGCTCCGGCAGCACCACAACCACAACCAGTTGTTGTACCAGCGCCAATGTCTGTTAAAAAAGCATCGCCTGGAAAACGGCTCCTCACAAAAGATGAGATTATGGAACGGGAAGCGAAACGAAACAAACGTTTAACACTTGGGTGTTTGGGTTCATTCGGAATTGGAGCATTACTTTTAATTATTTTAATTTTTGTATTCCTTGGAGGATCTGGAACTGAGCAAAGTTCACTAGCTTCATCTCTTGGAATCAACCAACAATCGCTTGTCAACACATTGATTCTTATCGTTAACATTTTCTTTGGGATTGGAGCGCTCGTTACATTTCTCCTTTCAATTGGAGGGATTTTTAAGGCTTCAATGGCTCGCAAAGACGACAAAATCACAAAAAGGAAAGGTTATGTTATGGCAATTGGATCATTCATTTCATTTATTTTAATTATAATGATGTGGGTTGGTGCGTCTTATTATTTGAATTCGAAAAAAGTCGATGAAGTTAAGCAAATAACAGGCGTTGTCACAACTCCTTCTGTCACAACAAATCTTACAGCACCAGTTGAAATCAAGTTTGATGCATCACATTTGCCGTATGATACTGTTAATTACGATATAATTTCGTATTATTGGAATTATGGAGATGGGAAAGCAGACATTGGAAGTGATGTTGAGCTTCATAGATATGAGAAAAAAGGACGTTATGATGTAGAACTCACAATTACATTCAAAAACAAGAAAACCGGAGAAGAAACAACTCAATCTCCAGAACCAATCCCGGTTTCAATTTCGAACGAATCGATCGTTGCAACTATTGAAGTTAATGCAGACACAGGGAATGCGCCTTTTGAAGTTACATTTAATGGTAGCAAATCTTTTGATCCAGATGGGGAAATAGCCACTTATGCTTGGGAAATTGATGGTGGTGGATTTGAAGAAGGTGAATCTACTTTAACTCATGAATTTAATCAAATAGGTGAATATGTTGTGAAGTTACGTGTTACTAATACAAAGGGAGAATATGCGCTTACTGAGAAAAAAATTATCGTTGAAGCTGGTGATGTACCGGTTCCTGTTATCGAAGTTTTGAATAATGATGGTGATAAATATTACACTGAACAGTCGTATACTTTTGACGCATCTAAATCGACAAGTCCTGTTGGAACAATCAAACGTTACGAATGGGATTTTGGAGATGGAAGTTCACTTGTCAAAACTCGTACAGCTCAACATATATTTACAAAAGAGGGGACATTCAAAGTTCTTTTAGCTTTAACTGATGAAGATGGGAATGAGGCTGAAACTGAAATGGTTTTGGAAGTTGTTGCTCCTGCCTCAGCGCCTAAAGCGAAAATTCTAACAATCCCTGCAAAGGCAAATGCTGATGATAATTTCATTGAAGGGATTGTGCCGTTTGAAGTAACTTTTGATGCAACTAAGAGTATTGATACTGATGATGATATTGTCGATTATCAATGGGATTTTGATGGTGATAAAGAATATGATTCAACTGGGGAAACAACTGCCTATGTATTTAAAGAACCGGGGACTTATACTGTTAATTTGATTGTAGTTGATTCTGAGGGGGCAGAAGGTAAAGCAATTTTGCTTGTTAAAGCTCTTTCTCGTGGACTTGAAGCGAAGTTGACCGCTGACCCTGTTTCCGGAATTGTGCCATTAGTTGTAAGTTTTGATGCAACTGCTTCGAGTTATTCAGATGGGCAAATAGTTGGATTCGAGTGGGATTTTGGAGATGGAGCCCTTCCACGAAGTGATGTTGGGCAAGTTACTTACAAGTATACAAAAATAGGGAATTTCACTGTTTCTGTGAAGGTTCGCACAAATGATGGTACTGAAAAAACCGCTACTGCCTTAGTGAGCGTAAGACAAGTACCTCTCAAATCATGTTTCGAGATGACGCCAGAAGTTGGAGAAGCTCCTTTAACAGTTTTGTTTAATCCAGGATGTTCAACCGGGACAATCGCAAAGTACAGATGGAATTTTGGAGATGGAGAAACTTCTTCAGAAAGAAAGCCGACATATACATTTGAAAATCCTGGTACTTATGAGGTAACATTGGAAGTGTCAGATTCTCAAAATCTAGTTGATACAATTTCTGAGTTTGTGACAGTTCAAGGAGATTTAACTTAAAGTATTAAATGTCGCCTACGAAAAAGAAAAAACGAATGGTTCGGATTGCTGCATTGTTTGCAATTGTTGCCCTAGTGCTTGCCAGTTTGGCGCCTGCACTTTCTGTTATATTTGCTCAGAAATAATAGGGTAAATTTTCAATCATACTTAGGCTGCAAACAAAAGACGGAAGTTTGACCGCCGCACAACTTCATGGTATAATATTACAATATATTATGCCATTTTATATATGTTCATAATATACTTATATATAAAAAACAAAAAAAATAACAAAAATAAATATGGACAATCCTATAGAAAACAATGATTCTATGCCAGTTGTGGCAAATCCGGTTCAAAAAAAACCATTCTTTACTATTCGCAAAATAGTATCGATTTTTGCAGGTTTGCTCTTGATTGGAGCTGTTGTTGGGACCGTTCTTTACTCGCAAGGTGGAGAAAGGTTGCAGGGAAGTTTGATTTCAACAAATTCAGTTGTCCCTATTAGTACTACGGGGACATTGACTCCATCGACTATTTTGTCGACTAAAGATACTGTGTCAACTAATGATACATTGACTCCGGCGACTTCGGGAACAACTACAGATACTGTGTCAACTAATGATACCTTGACTCCAGCGACTTCTTTATCTCCTGGGTCTGGTGAAGCCGTGGCTATTGTTGAGAAAGAGATTATTTGTGACGTAACCAAACACCTTGTTCCTAAAACTGTTACTCCTACTTTGAGTTCATATAGTTCACCAGTCATTACTTGTATTTGTGAAAATGATTTTGCTTGGGATGCAAACAAAAATACATGCGTTCCGATGAGTTGTGATTTGACTTACGATCAAGTTCAAAAAATGATTGCAACAGATATAACAAGTGCTAGTTTTAAGACAGATTATGATACAAAGAATGAATATGAGTCTTGGAGGAAAATAAACGAATGTGATGTGCCGGTTACAACTGACACTAATGACTCAATTTCGCTTGTTCCTCTTGGAGATTTAACAATAGATCGCAATGAAACAATCCTAACTAGGCCTGATTTGACGATTGTTACCGATGATAATCAAGATATTAAAATAAATCCTGATATTAGCATTAATATTGACAGAATTGATACTTTGCAGCCTGATTGTCCAGATGGAATGATTTTAGAAGGGGATCAATGTGTTTGTGAGGGGAGAACTATTGAAATTGCTGGTAAATGTGAGTCTTTTGTTTTAGATTGTGATGCTTTTGATGCTGAAGAAAGCGTAGAGGCATTTAAAGACAAATGGATGAAAATTTCAGAGGCAGAATCTACTGCTGCAGAAACTGCACAATACATTCATGTCACTGTTGATAAAATGGTGAATCCTGCGTGGTATCCTAAATATTGTCCAACAGAAGAAGAGCCGAGAGATGTTTGTGAAACATATTTGTACAATATAGAAATAGCTAAAGATGAAGTTGCTAAAGCATATTGGGAAAAAGTATATGCTAAAGAGTGTACAGATCAGCCAGATGAAGAAATCATCACATATTCTTGTTCATATATTATAGGTATGCTTGAGAGAGCGGAAGCTGACACATCGGTAAATTATGAATTCTGGTGGAATCAATATGAGATTAATAAATGCGATGGCTACAATAAGACTGAGGAGCCAGATGAACCGGAAAAACCAACTGAAGATATAACTGAAGATGCATGTGAGAACATTGTAAATCAGGATGGAACGATCACTTATCGTGGTGACTATAATGGAAAATGCGTTGATATAAAACTTGAATGTAAAGATGTGGATACAGCGATTGAACGCGAAGTGTTAAAGAGTATTTATAATTCAGATGGAACTTCGGATGCAACAAAAGCTTACTTGGAGAACAATAAGGACAAGTTCATGAGTGATTTGTGGTACAAAAAATATTGTACTACAACTACAACAACAACTACCCAAGAGGAACCAAAAAAATCTTGTACTTTGACCATTGTTAAGCCAGTTGATGCAAATGTGGCGGGGCAAGGTTCAGTTGAGATTGATGAAGATTACAGTCAACAGTCAATTGAAATTGTTATTAATAACGATGGTTACAATATTTCGGAGTACAAATATGCTTCAGATACGGGATCTATTTCATTCTCTGGGGCTGGAAGTACATATTTTAGTAATTCGAAAATTGCATATATGGATGGTGGTCCAGATGCCGGTGATTCTGATGTGGTGGTTGTATGGGCTGTAGATAAAGAACTTGGAGGGGTTTGTAGTGATTCATTCAAAGTTTATAGATCATCTGAAGAAGTGCCAAAAGAATATGATACAAACGATACTACGACAGTTACAGAAAATGATGATTGTCCAGTGTGTCCTACGGTGACTTGCCCACAAGTAACATGTCCTACATGTGATTGTTCTAATACCGATACTGCACCAGATCCTGAAGATTATGTTACTACATCAGTGACTTCAGAGACCCCATCAACTACTTCTGTTGGAAGTTTGCATGGAGCTGCGGAAGAGACTTCAATCCCTGGAACATCACCACTTCATCCTGGGGCGCCAATGCCAGGGGAAAATCCACAGACCGGGCCGGGGCTATTGCTTCTATTTGGAGCTGCTGGACTTGGAGGAGCTTATGTAAGACGTAAAAGAAAATAATAGATTCTAAAGATAATAGATTCTAAAATAATTACGAAAGGGTCTCCTCTGAAAAAGCTGAGGCTCTTTTTAAAATTCTTAAGTTTCCCTTTGACTTTGTGTAGTTTTTTGTTAAAGTATTGGCTGCGCATTGGGGCGTCGCCAAGTGGTAAGGCACCAGGTTTTGGTCCTGGCATTCGGGGGTTCGAATCCCTCCGCCCCAGCCAGTTTTATAGAGATAGCTAAAAAGAGCTTTGAATTTATGTGTCTAAGGTTTTTTTTTGTGTAACAAAATCCACCACCCCTTTTTTTAAAGCTATTCAATAATCATCAACAGAATCATTATTCCGGTTCCAAGTGCTATTGAAATTACTTGAAACAATGCTGTTATTGGTTTGTTTTTTTCGTGTAAAATCGGGATAAGATCTGACCCTGCAATGTAGATGAATCCTCCTGCAGTTAGTGGTAACAAAATCCCTTTTGTGATTTCTAAGCTTGGATTAAGGGCCAGTACGATAAATGCCCCTAAAACTGACGTTAAAGCAACTAACAAGTTGAAGAAAAGTGCTTTTTTTGCTTTGTATCCAGCATGTAAGAGTGTTGCAAAATCACCAATCTCTTGTGGGATTTCGTGAAGTATTACAGCTATTGTTGTTGCAATTCCAATTTGGATTGAAACCATGTAGCTGCCTGCTATCAAAATTCCATCCAAAAAATTATGTGCTCCGTCACCGATTAAGTTCATTACTGCGACTGGATGTTTATGATCGCAATTATCTGGCAAATGGTGACAATGTCGCCATCTTAGAAATTTCTCAAGTGAAAAGAAAAATAAAATCCCTACAATAATTAAAGTGGGAGTCATAATATTCCCAGCACCATGTGCGTGAGCAGCGGCAGTTTCTCCAATTTCGCTTGCGTATATTTCTGGCAAAATGTGAAGAAAAGCGTCTCCAAAAATCGCTCCAACTGCAAAACTGACCATGAAAGTCAGGATTTTTTGAAGAAAATTGTCTTTAATTAAAAATGTTAAAGCTCCAATTAATGAAATTAAGCTGACTATCACGACTGATCCAAGTGTCCAAATCCAAGTTTCCATAGGTGTATATGTGTGAGTTTATAAAATTTTTATAAAATGAAGGATGCAAAATGCATAAAACCTTCGGCAGTTTACACCTTTTGCGTCGAAAACTGAACGGTTTTATGGTAAAATTACAAGGATACGTATTAGAAAATTGTAAAAATAAAAATATGGCGAGACAAATTGCCCTAAAACGTGAACTTGGACTTTTTCATGCGACTGCTTATGGAGTTGGGGTGATCCTTGGGGCTGGTATTTACGTGCTTATCGGGGAAGCGGCTAGTATTACTGGAAATACAGTTTGGTTGGCATTTTTAATCTCGGCGATTGTGGCGCTTTTGACTGGACTTAGTTATGCAGAATTAAGCTCGCTTTTTCCTGAAGATTCTGCGGAGTATGCCTATACCAAAAAATCTTTTGGCAAGATGGCGGCGTTTTTTATTGGATATTTAGTATTTTTTTCGGCTATTATTTCGTCGGCGACAGTTGCGACTGGTTTTGCTGGCTATTTTAGCCAACTTTTTGATGTTCACAATATAGTGATGATATCTATTGGAGTTGTAGTTATATTTACTATTTTGAATCTTTTAAGTGTTAAAATGTCATCTTTGATAAATATTTTGTTTACTTCGTTAGCGATTTTTGGATTATTTTTAATAATTTTTTTAGGATTATTTTATTTGGGAGATGTATCATATATTGAAATGCCGAGTGGTCTTGGCGGTGTTTTTCGAGCCTCTGCCTTTGTATTTTTTGCATTTTTAGGGTTTGAGTCTATCGTTAAATTATCGGAAGAAGTTAAAGATCCAACAAAAACAATTCCAAGGGCATTAATTTTATCAATTGTTATTAGTACGGTTTTATATATTACAGTTGCAATTGCATCAGTTAGTATTTTGGATTGGGAGGTTTTGGCGGCTTCAAAAGCACCACTTGCAGATGTAGCTGCGTCGGTTCTTGGCAATAAAGCCTTTATAATGCTTTCATTAATTGCATTATTTTCAACTGCCAGTACAGTCTTGATTGCCTTACATGCTGGATCACGCACTCTTTATGGGATTTCCCATGAATTCAAGTTGCTTGCGCCATTTCGTAAAGTTCATAAAATAACTCGCACTCCGTATTATGCATTAATTGCAGTTATGTTTTTCTCGATTTTATTTTGTTTATTGGATGACATCGGAATAATTGCAGAATTAACAAACTTCACATTGTTTGTAACATTTGCAGCGATAAACCTTGCGATTATTGTTTTGCGTTTCAAAATGCCAAAAATTCATCGCCCATTCAAGGTCCCATTCAGTATTGGGCGCTTGCCGATTTTGCCTGTATTTGGAGTCTTTTCATGTATTTTCTTCATATTCCAACTTACAAGCAATATAATTCTTGGAGGGCTTGGATTATGTCTCCTTGGATTCGTGATTTATAGTTTACTTATGTCGTTTGAAGACTGATTATCTTTTGCTGTAATTTCTGGAATTAGTAGAGTTGTGGATAAAAGCATTTCTCCAAAAACAATTAATTGAGGCTTGAGGATTTTACTAATTATCACGGCCTGTATATTGGCCAGTTCATCGTGTTGTGAGCTTGTTTTGAACGCAAGTATGAAAGGGGTCTTGATTGATTCAACCATATCTGCCCATCCCTTTACAATTTCGTATACCTTGTCTTCAAATTCCCAATAATTCCTAATTTGCATTAAATTGTCACCTAAAAGAGCCAAGCTTTTTGCCTTTTCAATAATTTGGTTTAAATATTCAGCAGCCTTTTTGTAGGAAGGATCTCGCGGCGTTTCGATTATTGCTTCGATTTGTGCATGTAAATTTTGTATATCTTCAGAATTTTCATTCCCTAAATGCGGGAAAGTGATTGCCCCTTTTATTTCAACTTCATTGTCTCCTTGCATCGTACTCAGCAATTCTAACAAAGGACGATTTGATGGGGATAATACTGTGGTTTTCTCTTTTGATAAATTTCTTTTTGCCATAGCTAGTGAATATTCAATAGCGTACACAATATTATATTTCAAATATTTTTTTGTGCCTTCGTCATATCGTTGTTCGTCAACTATTTTTAACAGGGTTATAGCTTGATTCAAAACATAACTGCGCGTTTTTGGGCTTAGAACTCTACCTTCAAATAATGATTGTAAGAAAGATGGAAGCGCGTTTACGAGGGATTCAATGTTTACTTCTTCAATTCTTTGTAAACTTTTCTTGTATGGTTCGAATTTAATGTAGATATCTTCAATTAAAACCTGGTCACATTCTTCTATGAGAGCTTTCCTAGTTTTTTGATTATAAATTCCAGAAGGTTTTGTAGCTAACATTTCTTTATAAATTTCGGCTACACTAACTTGATTTTTGGCATCGCCCAGTATGCGATTTCGGAAAGTTTCACTAATATATTTTGGTTCTGCTGTATCGGTTTTATAATCTACTTGAGGTTTTACTGCCTTTTCTTCACTACTACTTGTTAAACGTTCCATCCAGGCTGGAGCAG
>JAHJMX010000095.1 GCA_018821175.1 Patescibacteria group bacterium | reverse complement strand
CTTATAATATGAGATGTAGCCAAGTTCGCGACCACCAATTGCAATCTTTAAATTAATTTGAGATGCAGGCGGTCTAACTGTAATTTCTTTATAAGCAACACCTGCAGCAATATTTTTAACGCTATCTCCTTTGATAGTTAATTTTACAACATAACTTCCTGTTTTTCGGTATACATGAGAAGTTGCAAACTTGCCTGAAGCAGTTGATCCATCCCCAAAATCCCATTCAATCTCATCTTCTGAAATACTTTCATAATCAGGCCGAACAGAAGAAAGGGCGTCCATATTAACAATCAACGGCCCATTCCCATCATCAACATCAGCTTTAATAACAGCTGCCACAAATTGAATATTTTGAACAACAGTATGAAGATTGCTCATCGATTCAAGGGCATCAACTATTTGGACATTACTAACAGGACCTCCATATGTAAGGTCTTGCAAAGCACTAATGGCTCTTTCGTAAGCTAATCCAAATTCAGTTTCTGCAGTCGTAACAAGCCCCGAACTTTCAATTTGATTTTTAAGATCTTCGAGATCTTCGATAATTCCTTCAACGGTAATTGCAAAATCTTCGTAATTGAGAAGTTCAAAATTATCTGTGTAAGACTTCAGATTATTTTGAAAATCATTAAAATTATCGTATAGAGGAAAATCAATATTAATATCAATCGGAGAAAAAACTGATTTTATTCCATCGTTAAGACTGAAACTAATATCAATCAAATCAAACTCGACTTTCTCTGCAAGCTGTTTGTCGGTCGCATAAAGCCACCCATCAACATAATCTTCAGTCATTTTCGCATATTCATTGAGCTGACTCAAACTATCTGTCGAAGTCACAACATTATGAACGGCTCTTTTCAAATTCCCCAAGAAAACTTTTGCTCCTTCAGGAGTATCGGCTTTCGGTACATTATTTAAATCAGAAAGCAAATCATTAATATCTACATAATGAGAATATCCAGTAGCAAGATCTTTTGCAGATCGTTCAACTTTTGTTGCCGCTAAATAGAATAGTCTTTGAATTGCTCCAGTTTGATCTCCAGTAAGTACTTCCCCATTCGCTGCATGCATTTCCACTTCACTATCAACACCCTTATCAGTTCCTTTCCCAACTCCTTTAATTACAGTATTTACAAGTGCATATGAAACTAAAATAATCACAATACCAATCATCGCATACATAATACTCTGTTTTCCCTTTGTAACGCCCTCATCCTCACCAGCCGCAGTTACATATCGGAATCCACCATAAATAACTACTATCAAAGCGATCAGACCAAGGAATCCAAGTCCAAAATTTACAGCATTTACGATAAAATCACGCAAATTTGTTTGTTGTGTCAAAGTTGGATCGTAACCCTCAGCACTTGGTGGATCGAATCCACCTTGAAAAGCTGTAAAAGTTGTTTCTCCTTCTCCACAAGAGAAGAATCCTCCCGTACTTTGCGAAAGTTCATTACAAAGATCAGCAGATGCTGTTTGAGGGATTGCAAATACTGACATTGCGAATGACAACGTCAGCACGAGCCCTAAATATTTTGCGATTTTTCTTTTAATGTTCATATTTTTTTGTTTATGTTTTTATTAATTCCCGTGTAAGTCCGGGGCATCAGGCAGTTATGATTTGCCTGATATATTTTAAGGTTTTTTTAAGTATATGGTTCAAATTGAATAAATGTGTTCACAAGTGCAAATGTTCCAATCGCAAGGATTAACCCAATTATCGAACCAATAAGTACTTTTTTTGCTTTATCAGTTCCTTCTTGATTCCCGAATGCGATCACATATAGGTATCCACCGTAAATCGATGAAACAAGTGCTCCGATCGATACAAACCCAGATATGAAATTAGTGAAATTAACAAGTAAATATTTTGCCTTATCAGCCGATGGGATTTTTGATCCATAATCTGGGAAAACAATATCTTTAATAAGGAATTCCGCAACTCCAAGCAATAATAAGCCCATCACAAGCGCAGTAATCTGATTCTTCAATTTTCCCTGAACTTCCTCATTTCCAGCACTCACTATCAACCGATAACCAGCAACTACCAACATCAAAACAGCCAATACAGCTGCGATCATCATCACCAAACT
>JAHJMX010000094.1 GCA_018821175.1 Patescibacteria group bacterium | reverse complement strand
TGGATCTTGCGTGTACCCAGAAAAAAGGTGCTTACACGCAGCAGCATGGCGATTTGGCGTTTCTTCAAGACCTTCGCGATCCACATCTGCGCCAATAGCAACAAGCCACTCTTTAGTTAATTCTTCGATTTTTTTTAAATCCATAATGATTTTTTTTAAGATCTTCAATCTTCATCAAACGCGTGTATTTTGGCAGAATTATTTGATGCCCGCCAGTTTTTTTGTTTGCCTTGAGTTGTGGTATGCTTCCTAACGTATTTTTGTATTTAATTTGATTATGAAAATTTACACAAAAACAGGAGATAATGGCGAAACTTCGCTTTGCGGAGGAACGCGTACACAAAAAAACTCATTGCGAGTTTCGGCATATGGAGAAATCGATGAATTAAATTCTCATATTGGACTTATCCTAAGCATTGATGAGGATAAAAAATTTGATGAAATCCTAATGCAAATTCAAAAAGATTTATTCGTTGTTGGAGCATATATTGCAAGTCCGGAAACAAAAGCTCAAGATTCCCTGCCGAAATTTGATAATAAAAAAATCGAAAATTTAGAAAATATTATCGATAAAATTTCAGCAACTCTTCCTGAAATAAAACGATTTATTCTCCCCGGGGGATCAAGACTTGCAGCAGAATTACATATTGCTCGCACAGTATGTCGCAGAGCAGAGCGCACTTGCACCGCACTTAAAGAAGAAGAGGACCTTTTCGTAAATGTTCTCCCTTATCTAAATCGTTTATCTGATCTCCTCTTTGTACTTGCCCGTCACGCAAATAACGGCACAGATACTTTCGCGTAAATCTAGACCAAAATCTAAATTTTAATTTTCACAACTTTCCTTTTTTGAAGCTTTTTGTTAATAAATGGCCAAACTGCCAAATACAAAATTCCAATCAAACTTCCATATCCGACAATTTCATTTTTCAATGGGAAAATGAATAAAAATGCGACAATTCCAATAATGAACTGAAGTAAAATTGCCAAAAAGTTCAAACTTTCCTTTACTAAATAAACTTGTCCAACGATTGCCACGATTACAACAGCAATAAATAATGGCTGTAAAAGCGCAATATCTAAGAATCCTCCAAGCCCAATAGCAATAATTCCATCTGTAATATAAGGCGCTCCAAGTCCAAGTAAACCGATTAAAATAATTAAAATATTGCCAATCAAAGCTAACTGTTTTTTCATGATTTTTGTAATTATTGATTTAACTTACCCTCTCCTAGTTGTCCTAGTTGATCTTAACATATTTTTTGCATTTCTGATAAGTCCTTTGAGCCCTGTCCGGCGAATTGGCGATCCTGAATATTTCTCATCAAATTTATTCTGTCCATCGGCCTGACTCCCCATCTCTTCAAGCTCATCAATATCAAGTTTAGGCCCTGCCCGATGTTGCAAAAATTCTTCAACATCAGTTTTTTTAGCTCGGCAATTATGAGGACAAACCTCCTGACAAATATCACACCCAAAAATCCTATCCCCCATTTTTTCGTAAACTGCATCTGAAATTTCCCCACGATTTTCGATAGTTTGATATGAAAGACATTTTCGCGCATCAATTTTCCCAGGCTCTGATATAGCCCGCATTGGACAAGCCTCCATACAACGCCTACAAGTTCCACACGAGGAAAATTCATCTTTTTTTTCATCAACAATTTCATCAAAATCAAGCTCTAAACTAGTCAAAAGTTCAGCAAGAAAAACCCATGACCCATATTCTTTCGTTATCAACATGCCATTTTTCCCAATAACGCCAATGCCAGCTCGGACCGCATACGCGCGCTCCAGAAGTGGCCCGGCATCACTATAAATTTTAAAATCATTCGGCTGTAAATTAACATTCAAATGAATACGGGCCTTCTCGATAATAAATGCTCTCAATTTTTTCAATTTTTTCTCAATCACAATATGATAATCCTTGCCCCAAGCATATCTCGAAACTTTTCCAAATCGCCCAGACCCAGACTGTGAATTTTTCAAATTATCTTCCTCAACATCCTGATAATAATTCATGGCAAGACAAATAAGGCTTTTGGCTTTTGGCAAAATTTTCAAAGGATCACTTCGTTGTTCAACATTTTTTTTCATATAATCAAGATCCCCCGCGAAGCCATCGTCAAGCCAATCTTGGAAATACTCACCATCTGATTTCAATGCACAAACAGGAATAATTTTCACTATATGAAAACCGATTTCGCGTGCATAATTTTTAATTTCATCACTAAAATTCATGTTCGAATTATACATAAACTTGCATATCAAAACCATGAAAGTTAAGCTGACAAAGTCAACATCCTTATATATCAAAATTATGAAAAAAATCACAATATTTCTAGCTTTAATTCTTGCAATT
>JAHJMX010000093.1 GCA_018821175.1 Patescibacteria group bacterium | reverse complement strand
TTGTTTACACTTTTCTGGAATCCATTTAACGCGGCTACTTGGGGCCCATTCTCCAGTACAATATTCGGCTGAATTTCCAGCATCTTCGATGACTCCACCCGCCGCGAGTTCTTGCCATGGTTTTAGTCGTTCAATTTCTTGTCTACGTTTTTCGTCCATATATGAAATTTGTGGTTATTATTTTAAGATGAGACCTCTTTAAGCGCTCTCTTGAAAGCGCGCATATTTCCATCAACGATTTTTTGAGGGAATTTGTCTGATAAAGCTTTTTCAACGGTTGCTGTGAAATTATCAATATCAACAATCCCGCTTACTTTAGCGAATGCACCGATGAGTGGGATATTTGGGATATTCTTCCCAATTTCTTCAAGTGCGATTTTTGAAGCAGGAACGCTATAAACTTTTTGATTCACCTTAGCGATATTGCTGTGATCGACATCCGTATTGATCAAAATTATTCCGTCTGGTTTGAGGTCTTTAGTGACATCAAAAGTGCGAAGAAGAGTTGAATCAAGCACAATTACATAATCAAGCTCTTGCACATTGCAATTGAGTCTAATTGGGGCATTTTTGCTCAACCTATTAAAAACAGTCAGTGGAGCTCCGCGTTTCTCGGCTCCGAAATCAGGAAAAGCCTGTACTTGCCAACCTTCAGCAGCAAATACGAGTCCCAAAATCTCGCCAGCAGAAACAGCCCCATGACCAGCTCTCCCATACCACTTAACACCAATTTGGTTTTCTGAAGTTGTCATAGAGATAAATAGCTAAAATTAACTTTAAATGGAAGTTTTGATTTTGCGTGATAGCAAATGTTGACTTCAGAATTGAATTTTAACATTTATCTGTAACATTTTCTATGACTTTTTAATTCGACAGGATAAATTGACGAAAAGGCGATTATATGTCATAATTAACATGTATAAAGTGTAAATAATTTCTCTTTCTATTACGGTTTATGATTTATGCGAAATTATAATCATCTTAAGCATGAAAATACTGATATTGATAAAGTAGATTTGCAATCAGGATTATATTTATCCGATAAGGCAAAAAATTTATCAATGATTGTTGCAACGAGTGTTCTTGCTTTATTAGGATGTAAATCTAATGAAAACTGCGATCCTAAAAATAACGCAAACGTTTCCGTTTATAATATTAATGCTGATGACTTGAGCGGGGAATCTGCAATGGTAAAAGACGAGAATCAACCTCAGGTTAAGGTTCCTGTCTCAAACTCGATGAAGATTGATGAAAAAGATGATCCAAAGCTTGTTGAAATTAATGAGAAAAATACTTTCAAAGTATATGGAAATCTTAAAGATGTCCTAGATAAAACTATATTTCCAAAAGGGACTTTTACTAATTTTGTCAAAACCTTTCAGGGTATTTTTGCAGGAAAATTTAACGAAGCTCATTATTTTAACGCTGATGGTGAATTGCTTAAAAGTGTTGAATTGCCAAATGATTTTGCACAATTGCCTGAGGGGCAAAAACAAAAATTTCACAATGAGGTTAGAAAATCGCTGAATTTTAAAAGCGATGCAGTTTTACCACAAGATATTGCTTATAGTGGATATCCATTTGTTGCAGTTTCTAAAAGAGGCCCAGATGCAGCAAATCTTGGAAGTACGATGCTGCAGGTTGTTGAGAATAGACTCAAACAGAAATTGAGAGATGTTCGTTATTTTGACAATGTTCGCACACCTTTGACTGAAGCGATTCGAAAGATTGCTGCCGCTTATAATGTTCCGTCAGATTTGGCGCTTGCTGTTGCGGCGCAAGAAAGTACTTACTACAAGGGAGAGAAATCAAATGTAAATGCAATTGGTATTTTTCAGTTACAATTTGGAAAGCATCAATCAGGGGAAGAAGCTTACAGTTCAATGAAAAATATTATCCCAGGCGTGAGGGATTTTCATAAGGATGAAATTCTATTAAAAAAGGACAAATACAACAGATTTGTTCAAATAGAACTATTCTGTTCGTATTATAAAATTCTTGAAAAAAGGCTTTCTGATAATGCTGATAAATTAAATCAGCGCATCCAAAAGATAGATTCGGATTATAAAGCGTTTGATAAAAACCTAATATATATTGCGGCATTTAATGCCGGACATAAGAGGATAAAAGATGCTATTGATGCATTTGTTCAATTGGATGATGCTACAATAAAAAGTAAATTAGGAGATCCTCCATATGATTTTAATGTGATTTCTGGAGTGTTGTTTAATGCGTATGGGGGAGTAAATAAAGTTGGTTCACATGTGTTGTTTTATACACCAAAAGTCATTGCTTGGCGTGATTTGCTAAATAATGATGGGATAAAGGTTTTTGATAATAAAAATATTCCTGTTGGATTGCCGGGTTTAATGCCAAGCTATGTTCCAATTAAACTTAAAGATAAACATAAGTATAATTTTTCTGAGTGGGAAGATCGTGGAGGCGTTGCGTATCCTATTATGGATATACATAAAATTGGGAAAGTTAGAATTACAGGCGGATTTATGGAGCGTCGAGGACATGGGCGTAAGCAAAAGGATTATCCAGTTATATTCGAGAATGGAGTGGTTGAGTATATTGGGCCAAAAACTTCTGGTGATACTAATTTTAATATTGGTATAGATTATTTTGTTTTGAATCCTAATAGGCAAGTAAAAGCTTGGTATGGTGGGGATGTAGTGTTTGCTGGAAAAGATAGGCATTACGGGAAAAGAGTTATTGTCAAAACAGATATTAAATTTACTCACGATGGCCATAAATATGATGTTTATCAAGCATATTCACATCTTGCACGGACTAATGTAAAAAAAGGTGATCAAGTTGGGCAAAGTGAAAGTGTAGGAGTGATGGGGGGTTCTGGGAAGAGAATGAATTCTT
>JAHJMX010000092.1 GCA_018821175.1 Patescibacteria group bacterium | reverse complement strand
TCATAGAGACTTTTCCTCGTGCAAATGTTGTGATTTCTTTAGAATCTGTATTCTCATTTGCAAGATAAGCATTCCACGAATAATTTTTGTTTGCAGAATTTACAAAGCTAGAATAAAGCTCAAGGGCAGAAGCTCCAATGGACTTAGTAGACCCATCGCTAGCAACCCCTTGGCTTGATGCAAAAATCGATTTTATATAGCCATCATCATAAAATTTCCCATTTTGCTGAATAATCAAAAGATATAAAATATCAACAGCCCGAGAAATATTATTAGCAAACCCCATAGCCATTCCAGAAACTTCAAATCTCTCAAAACTATTATCTTTTTTAGTTAATTTATAAACATCCTCCTTAATTCCATCCCAAGTCGTCGCAGGTTTACCTCGCTCAGGGATAGCATCTTCAAATTGATCTTTGTTGTAATAAAGCGCCAAAGTATCGACTGTCATCGGGAATCCATATATTTTATTCTCACCAGTCGCTGGATCCGGTCGCACAAGATCATCATAAGTTACAGCAACATAAATATCTTCAAAAGTTGCAGGAGTCATCATGTCAGTTGGAAGCGGTGAGACTTTTTTGTAGTTTTTGGCAAACCATGTATTTGGCACAGAAAAAATATCTGGCCCTTCCCCTTCAGCAAGTTCATTCAAGATTAAATCGTAATATTCTTGCGTATCAGTAAATTTTCTGTATTTGATTTTGATATTTGGACGTTCAGCCTGATAAGCTTGAATTAATGGTTCAATAACATCTGAATCATCGAAAAGCTTATAATAAGTAAGTTCGATTTTATCAGTATAAGTTGTTGTTTGAGCAACTTCTTTGGTGCGAAGACATCCAGTCGTCACAAAAACCAAAGCTATTACCATCAAGACAGATATGAATTTTTGAATTTTTTGTTTTTGCATATAAATATGATAATTCACTTATATAATTATACTACTTTTGGCTCAAACATACAACTCAAGCCCTTCCAAGAAATATTTTTTGGAAAGTGCATAATAATAAATTGCACTTAATCGATCCCCAGAAAAAGTCTTTAATACTTTGAGAAACCAAAGAGAAAGTGGATTTGAAAGCAATTTGAATACAAATTTTTTCTTAGCAGAAGGAACTTTTCCAAGCTCGGGATATTTAGCATGAATTAAATGTGCAGACTTCCCTACCATACGCATACGATGTGCAAGAGAACTCTCATTAAGCTCATGATAATGATATGCAATCGCCATAGGATTATAATATAGGACCAATCCTTCTTTTTTGGTTAACCTGTATCCAAGCTCAATATCTTCCCATCCATATGAACTAAATCTAGAATCAAAAGGATGTTTTTGCAAAAGTTCACGTTTAAGCGAGAGATTAGCAGTATAAAAAAAATTATAATCAGCCTTTTCCTTCCCTTCAAGTTTTTCAAATGCGAACTGATGACCTCCAAACTTACCAAAGATAGAAGATCCATTAGTAAGCCATTCCATAAACGGCGTAATTTCAAGTCTAGGATCCCAAGCGACAAAACCAAGAACGGCGGCATTTGGAGCTAAATGTTTTCTGTGAAATTTCATGTGCTGCTTAATAAAATCAGGCAATACCAACATGTCATCCCCAATAAAGATCACTATCTTCCCACGAGCAAAGCGTAACGCATAATTCCGCGCTATACCCTGCCCTTGATTCTTCTGATAGAGATATTCAATATGAACTTTCGAATTCAAAGCAGCCTGCTTTACAACTTTTTCCGTATCATCAGTGCTCCCATCATTCACAACAACAATCTCATATTCACTTTTTACAAAACTCTGATTTTGAAGCCTTTTCAAATTATCCTTCAAAAGCTCACATCTGTTGTAAGTCGGGATAATCACTGTAACTTGTATTTCGTTTGGCATCTCAATTTGAAATAAAAAATCATCAATCTGATTTTACTGTACTAAGCCAAAAAAAACAACAAATCCACGCATGCGCGTGGATCTATTGTCCCCAAAACCTATATTTAAAATTCGTATTGTAAGTTAAAACCTAATCTTCAAGGTCATCATAATCTTCTTCTTTCAAAGACTTAACTTCAGGATCTGGTTGACCAGAACCATTCTTTTTCCAAGTCAAAATATTCACATCTGTCGCAATAATTTCAGTAAAGAATTTTTTTTCACCTTCCTTAGTTTCGTAACTACGATTTTTGAGTCGTCCTTCAAGATAAATACTCGATCCTTTCTTCAAATACTTCCCACAAATCTCACCTAACTTATTCCAAGCAACAATTTTGTGATAATCGGTTGAACTTTCAGTTTCGCCATCTCCATTTTTCCACGAATAATTTGTTGCAATTGCAAAGTTCACAACTGTTTTCCCACTTGTTGTCTCGCGTACATCAGGATCAGCTGCTAAATTCCCGATAAGCACAACTCGATTTAAACTTCTCATTTTTATAAGAGTTAATAAATAATGCGTGCCCATATTGCACTTTGCACATTAAAAAAACTTAAAATAAAAATTAAAAAAACTTGTCTTTCAAATCCAATTCGCTCACAATGCATTCAGTTAAATTCACACATTAATCATCAAAATATGGAGTTAAAAACATTGCGAGATGCTGAAGTGCAAGGGAAAACCGTATTACTTCGCGTAGATTACAATGTCCCTATTGAACATGAAAATGTAACTGATGACACTAGGATTAAAGAATCCCTTCCAACAATTCAATATCTTTTGAAAGAAGGTGCAAAAATAATTATCATGTCGCATCTTGGGAGACCAAAAGGTGAAGTTAAAGAAGACCTTAGATTAAATCCGGTTGCAGATAGACTTTCTGCCCTAATCCAACGTCCTGTTATAAAAGTAGATAGTTGCATCGGTGATGAAGTTGAAAGAGCTGTCGCTTCGTTAAAAGTGGGTGATATTTTGATGTTAGAAAATACAAGATTTCATAATGAGGAAAAGGAAAACGATTTCATGTTCAGCAAAACTCTAGCAAGTTACGCAGATATTTTTGTGAGCGATGCCTTTGGAACTGTTCACAGAGCACACGCTTCAACAGTTGGAGTCTCAGAACACATACCGTCATACGCAGGATTTTTGATCGAACGAGAAATTGAGGCTTTATCACCACTATTACATTCTCCAGAAAAACCACTCGTGCTTGTTATGGGCGGAGCTAAAATCGACACAAAAATCGGAGTTATAAAGAATTATCTAGATAAAGCGGATAAAATTTTAGTAGGTGGAGGAATCGCAAATACATTTATTAAAGCGCGTGGATTCGACGTTGGGAAATCACTTTGTCAGGATGATAAAATTGAAATAGCACAAGAAATTTTACTAGAATCTCAAAAAGAGAATTGTAATTGTGAAATCGTAATACCGGAAGATGTTGTCGTTGCTGACGAAATTTCTGAAAATGCAATTACAGCTGACATGAAACTCACTGGAGTCGAAGGAGAAATGATGATTTTGGATATTGGAGACGAATCTCTCGAAAAATTTCTAGACATTTTGGATGGAGCAAAAACTGTTATCTGGAACGGGCCACTTGGTTTATATGAGAAAGAACCATTTGAAAACGGAACAAAGAAAATTGCAGAAAAAATCGCAGGAATAAGCGCAAAGACTTACCTTGGAGGTGGTGACACAATTGATGCAATCAACAGATTTGGACAAACAAAAGAAAGCTTCACACACGTATCAACTGGCGGTGGAGCAATGCTAGAATTCCTTGAAGGAAAAGAGCTTCCTGGTATTAAAGTTTTGATGAAATAACAACATTACCTCCTCTTCCCCTCCTCAAGCTCATCTCTTGAAGATGGCATACTCCAGCGTTTGATCTTGTCTTCAACGACCTCACGTTTTGTTGAATATCTTTCACGTACAACTTTCATAATCTTTTGTGCACGCCCTTCTTCAGCATCAAACTCAGGAGGAGGAAGCGTATCGAGTGAGAATGTCTTAGAAGGCATCCCATCAACTAAAAGTTTTGTATAAGAAGTGTATTTACTTAATGAAACAAGATCGGCAGGCATAGCTTCTTCGCCAAATTGAGATGATAAATATTCAGCATCATCAAACCCAACCTGGAATGCAATTGTTGATCCAACGTTCCCAAACACAGCATCTCTAACTTCTTCTGGCATTTGGGCAATATACTGGTTCGCCATAGTCAAATTCAAATGATACTTACGAGCCTCAGACAAAATCGTCGCAAATGAATCTGTCGCGAAATTTTGGAACTCATCAACATACAAATAGAAATCTCTACGATCTTTTTCAGGGATATTGGCGCGACTCATCGCATCAATTTGGAATTTAGTGATAAGCATTGATCCAAGCAGTTGTGAATTATCTTCACCAAGTCTTCCTTTCGATAAATTCATAATAATAATTTTTCCTTTATCCATTGCAAAACGAAGATCTACAGTACTTTTCGGCTGCCCAACGATATTTCTAATAATAGGGCTTGAGAGAAATTGCCCAACTTTGTTCAAAATTGGTGAAATCGCCTCAGTTCTTTGCCTCTCTTGCATTGGTTCAAATTCTTTTTCCCAAAAAGCACGTACGATCGGATCTTGCACTTTTCGCACAACTCGAAGTCTAAATTCCTTATCCTGAAGCATACGCGTAATTCCAAGCATTGTAGTGTTTGGATATTCAAGTAGAGAAAGTATAGTATTTCTCAAAATATGCTCAAGTCTTGGTCCCCAACTATGTGCATATAATTTCTTAAAAACACCAAGAAGACCAGATGCAATAATCGTATTAAGCGCTGGATCTTTTGCCTCCAGCATATTGAAGGCGACTGGGAAGTCGCGATCTGATGGATCAAAAAGCACAACATCATTCGTACGACTCGCAGGCACGTAATTCAATACTGTTTCGGCAAGGTCGCCATGTGGATCAATCACACCAATTCCCTTTCCAGCTTCAATATCTGAGAAAATCATATTTTCCAACAAAGTTGTTTTTCCCATACCGGTTTTTCCAATCACATAAATATGTCTACGACGATCAACGGTTTTGATACCAAAAGTTTTTCTAATTCCACGGAAATTAGTTCGCCCAAGCAAAGTCAATTCTTCGCTAGCTTTCCCAAAAACCGGTAAATCTGTAGGTGGTTCAAGTTTGCGAGACCTAACCCAGTAAATATTAGGTGTAGAAACATTCTTATTCGGCAAATGATACAAAGTTGCAAGTTCCTCAATATTCATTACCATTGAATCCTCCATAACACGCTTACGATATTTCACAAGAGCTTCACGCCCTTCGAGAAAATTACTTATTTGAAATCCATTAAGTTGTGGAATATTAAATTGTTTAAATGAACTCGCGATCTCCTGCAATTTAATTCTTGCAGTTTCTTTATTATGATCTTTTTGCACATAAACAACACGAATAGTTGTTTCGTATAAAAGTTTAACAATCTTATCCATGGCTGCAGAAGATCCAGTTTCACGATCATGTGTACGCGATGTACTTTCATCTGGAGCCGACGATGAAGTCTCTGGAGTATTTGAATTCGCCCCAATGCTACGCAACCAAAAAACAAAATAAACCGGGAAGAAAATAATTCTTTTCAGCTGATTTCTTGTAATAAAAGCTCGAGTATACCAATTTTGAAAAGTTGCAACATTAGCCCAAACTCCTTTAGCAAGTATCTTTAAGCATTTAATATATAAAGCCATCCAATTCCCCCCAAGAGGACGAATTACAATTTGAATCCAGGCCTGCTCGTCCACATCGTGCAATTTTGCAAGAGTTGCTGTAATCCCAGCCATCGGGTCAACCATCGTTTGATTAATTTTATCTTCAAATTGTGCATATCTCTTAATAGGGTAAATATCTGGCTCGTTAAATCCAAGCTCAATTCCAAAAATGTTTTTACTAAAATCTATTGGGCGGAAATCTTTTTGCTTCTGAATTGCTGGCAAATTTTGCGCAACAGAAATAGATTTGATTTTATCATCCAGTGGTTTCCCAGATGTTATGCCAAGGGCAATATCCATTACACTCTGATCTGTATAATCTTTTGCCACATTAATTTCCACATCTGGATACTGGGCATAAATCTGCCCTTCTATGAAATTCTGATATTTAGCAGGGAAAGCAATGTAAAACTTGATGTGACTTCCAACATTCGCAACTTCCATACTAATACGATCTTGCTGATCCCCAAAAAGACGATC
>JAHJMX010000091.1 GCA_018821175.1 Patescibacteria group bacterium | reverse complement strand
TAAATATTGCAATAATATCCCGTTGTGGTATAAAACCAGTGTCGAATACAATTAATCACAATTACATGAGTCAACATAAACACAACGAAATCCTTTTGCTCACAGATGAAGACCAAAGAGAATTTGATAGATATAGTAAAGATATCAAAAATTATCCGATGGAAACTTTGGAAAAATTAATAAAATCAAATGATAATGGCGATCCGATTCCTAAAATGTTAATTGAAGCCGCAAGAAATCGTATTGCTAAACTAAAAATCACCAGACCTACTAATTAAAGTAAACTGGTGATCTTTTAAAGTTCTGAGCGCGTATTCTTATAATCCTTTTTGTGATTGAGACATTTGTTTGCTTGCCCCAGCAACCCCCTGTTTCAACATTGTTTGCACTTGTTCCTGTTGTTTTACAGCTTCTTCAAGAGCATTTTTAACTTGCTCTTTAATTTGAGTTTGTTCTTGAGTTTTCTCAGCAGATTCACCCATCTCTCCCTCACCAACTCCCTCAGATTGCCCTACTTTTGCAGCATTCATAATTCGACTAGTCTCTTGGAAAGCATTCATCGATCTCTCCTGAAACTGTTGAATTTCTTGCAATGCCTTTTGTAATTGTTCACCCTCAGCATCTTTTTCAACTGATTCCATAGCCATTTTTGTCTCTTGGACAACTTCCTGAACTAATTCTTGAATTCGCTCAGCATCTGCATCTTCACCTGACACCTGTAGCATTTCCAAAGCATGTAACGCTTCTGCTGCCTTCTCAAGATGACTAGCGTAAGCAGTTTGCCCTCCGCCAATAACACCTGAAAAACTTACACCCAATACGATTGCAACCACCGCCATAGTTGCGGCAATTTTTTTGATATTACTCATGATAAAATTGGTTAATGATATATAAGAAGTTCCCATTGCAGGAACAGATTTGACTTCCATACGATCAACAGCTCGTAAAATCTCCTGATTTTTAGCCTCACTCAAATCGTATTGTTTAGCATTTCGTAATATTTCATCGATATTTAAATCTTGTTTATTCATGTTATTTGAAATTATAAATTAGAAGAATTATAGGATTTATTATAAAGTTCTTTGAAGTTTTTAACCGCTCTACTCAGCCCAGTTCGCACAGCCCCCTCTCTTTTTTTCAAAATTTTCGCAATCTCCTTGTTATCAAAATCATGGATATATTTGAGACTAAGAATTTCCGCATCAGTTCCACTCATAATTGAAAAACATTTTTGCATATTCTCCATATTAATCCGCTTTTCCAAAACATCTTCACTTTTCGTATCAACGGATAATTCCTCGCTATCATGCAAATCATCAATTGATAAAGTTTTCCGATTCTTATTATCCCGCCAATAATTCAACAAATGATTGTGTGCGATTCTAAAAACCCAATTTTTAAAAGATCCATTTTTAGGGTTGAACGTGTCGAATTTTTCATAAGCCTTCAGCACTATATCCATCAACAAATCTTCTGAAAGATCTCTGTCGAAATTCAGCCGATACATCAAGTATGTGAGAATTTTATTTTTATATTGATTATAAAAATCTATAAAAACATCGCGATTATTTTTCATATTCATTTGGTAATTACGCTACTTAATACACGGTAAAATAAAAATCGTTACAAGAAAACTGGAGCCACCTTCGGGACTTGAACCCGAGACCCCTTCCTTACCATGGAAGTGCTCTACCACTGAGCTAAGGCGGCATGATTTTTTCGCCCTGGGGCGGATATTCGTTATAATCGCAATTTAGTTTAGCAAACGTGGATTTTTTTCACAATTTTTTTAAGATAATTTAATCAATCACATGACACAATTTATACATAACAAGTTTGCACAGGAGGATATATTTAATATATAATAAATATAGTCATGAAAAATATAATCTCTCAAAAAATGAAAAGTATATTATTGAAAGTTGATGATAAAATCAGCGATGAACTAAAGCTTATTCAAAAACAAGAAGGTCTTGGAAATCGCACTTCAACAATCACATATCTAATCAAATATTATCTACTAACTCAGCAAACAAGTTTTGATAAAACTTTGACAATTTTCGACAAAATGCTTGAAAAAATTGATGCAAAAAAATTACCATCTCTAAAAAAACAACTTAAAGATTTATAGATGAATTTTTTAATTACAAATTATTTCCTTAAACAAGCAAAACGGCTTAAGAGCAAATTCCCGAACTTGAAAAATGATTTAATTAAAAGCCTAGAATCATTCCAGCCAAACTCCAATATTCCACAAAGGATATTCTAATTCCAGTTTGTATTTATTCAAAAACCCAAAAATCTGCTTTGGGTAAGCCAGAACTCGAACTGCATTTCAAGAATACAGTCCAAGAAATTTCACAATTTTTTTAACTATTCTTAATCCCGCTCAGATAAATTGATAATGCTTTTGCGCAAAGGCATTATTCTTAACCAAATTTTATTTGAAAGGCATGAAAAAGTTTTTTACAGGACTGTGTTTGATGACGCTGGCTTTACAAGGAGCGACACTGCAAATCCCATCGGCGTTTGCAGCTGGTCAAGGCAATGTGGTGATTAATGAAATTGCATGGATGGGATCAATAGATAGTACTAATGATGAATGGATTGAGCTTCATAACACGACTGCGAGCGATATTGATCTAACAAATTGGACGATTGATGACGACAACGGGAGTGCGATTTACCAGATTACAACAGGCTTAATCCCAGCAAATGGATATTTTTTGATTGAAGATACCGAGGAATCAACTTCAATTGTGGCAAACGCGATTATCGCAATTTCTTTGAGCAATACTGGTGATTCGTTAATTTTGAAAGACGAAACTGGAGTAGTGATTGATGCGGTCAATAGTTCTGGGGGAATGTGGGCAGCAGGCGACAATACAAGCAAAATGAGCATGGAACGAATTGACGCGAATGTTAACGGAGATGATGTAAACAATTGGATAAATTCAAACGCAAGCGGACCAGCAATTGGACGAAGTGGAAGTAATATCAATGGAACTCCTGGAGCACAAAATTCTGCAAACATTACTACGCCAACAGGAACAGTCGTGAGTTTTGCCGCTAGTGCAAGCCCCAATCAGGGCGATGCATTCACATTGCAAATGAATATCGCAAATACAAACGACATAAGAAGTTACGGTTTTGATCTTTTGTATGACGCGACTGCTCTTGAATATATTTCAGCAAGTGAAGGAGCTTTTTTGAACGAAACTGGAACTGTGGCAACTGCGTTTAATGCAGATTTGGAGAATGGAAATCTTGGAAAAGTTGTAATCGGCAATGCACGTCTAAACGTACCGCAAACTGGAGCAAGTGGAAACGGACACTTACTTGATATAACTTTCCGCGGACTAACTGCTGAAACATCAACAATTGTCTTTGATACACCAAGTTTTGTGAGCGATGGCAGTGGAGATGTGAATGTGAATTTTGAAAATCGAATAGTAACTGTGAACACAGGAAATATTAATCCAGATCCAGTAACTAACTTGCAAATTACAGAAGGAGTAAATAGATATGAAATTGCTTTAACTTGGAATGCACCTGCAACTGGAGCAGATAATTACAGAGTAATGAGACGAAATACTGCTGGAATTTTTGAAGAAATTGGGAATGTAAATGTTGTAAACTTTGTTGATACAAATAAGATCATTCCAAATTACACATATGAATATCAATTGATTGCCGTTAAAGGTGAAATTGAAGCAATTGGCACATCGGGAAATGGGATTGAAACTCGTGGAATCAAAGGAGATAACACCAGATCAGACAGAGTAGATGGACGTGACCTTTCGTCACTTGCAAGCCATTATACACTTGCGAGCACTGATGGAGGATTTGATCCTTTAATAGATACGACTTATGACGGAATAATTGATGGAAGCGATTTAATAGACATTGGAGCGAACTGGGCAAGTACTTATTAACAGTTTGAGTGGAATATTTATTATGGCGCGACCTTCCGGTCGCGCCATTTCCTAACTAAAGAATTATTATGAAAAAACCATTTACTATTGCGTTCACGGCGTTACTTGCACTGACTATTTTGATTTTCCTGACAGTAAAAGCCACCGCACCAACAGGCCGCATCTACATGACAGTTTCACCGCCACTCAAATTAGAAATCAAAATCGCATCCCTATCTGACCCTTTCTTTGGAACTGCATTCCACGTCAATTTCGATTCACAAAAATACAAATTTCAAAACTATTCTCTCGGGGATTTTTTCACATCTCAGGATGACCCTCTCGTTCTCGTTGAAGACAACCAAGACGGCATAATTATGGTCGGACTCTGCCTCAAACAAGGCAAAACAATTAAAAAAGAAAATGGCACATTGCTAACTCTCAATTTCGAACCTCAACAAAATCAAAAAGCTGCTTATCAAAACGATTTCCCAGCCTTTGCATTCTCTAACACAGTATTTTCAACGTTCAATAAAAACCGCCAAGATATAATGAATTTCACGTTCGAAAATTTACCATAATATTCAATTGATTTTTTGACATACCGCAGCTATAATCGCGTTACTGTGAAATAATAAATCAAATTAATTTATTCAAATATGGCGCACGGAAAAAGTCAATTTTGCGTATGGAGATGTACAAAATGCAACAAAGTATTAAAAACAACTGCATACAACAAACAGAACAAGGAAACTATCGCAACAGAATTGAAAATGTTTTGTAATTCATGCCGCGAACAGGTTCCAGCAAAGAGAAAAGACGCTAAAAAATCATCATAAATCTAATATTCGATTAGAATTATTAACCCCACAATTATGAGGAATTCTTCTTATTTTAAGAGGTTTATTGCAGTAGGTTTGTTTTTTGTATTAATTTTCACGCTAACCGGATGCGGATCTCCAGACAAGGCAGAAGTTGCAGCAAGCAGCAAATCAAAAACAGGGATTGCTCTCGAAGATTTCCTGCCACAAGACACATTGATGTTTTTTAGTATCAATACACAAGATAAAACTCAAAG
Organism: Patescibacteria group bacterium; assembly: GCA_018821175.1. GTDB lineage: Bacteria > Patescibacteriota > Gracilibacteria > UBA1369 > PNNO01 > JAHJMX01. Next base: position 5,720 of record JAHJMX010000091.1, on the reverse strand, counting down.
AGAAAATTTCTTGAGATTATTAAGCTATTTTCCCCAAGAAGATATAACAAAACTAATGGAGGAAGGCTTTTCAGAAATGAACAAAGAACTCGCACAGACTGGCCTTTCATACGAAGAAGACTTCAAGCCAATCATAAGCGATAACTTTATGGCAATCATGGGGCTTGCTGGCGATCTAAATCAAGATGAACCTGATATTTATGTCGCTTTTACAATTGCAGATATTGAGAAAGCAAACGCATTACTTGAATTGATGAGCGAGGATGAAGGTATGGAAATAGGGAATCTTTGGGGTTATAAAACTTTAGATGACACTGCAGAAGACATGTACGTTGTTTTGTATGAAGACACAATTTTGGTTACAAATATCAAGGAAAATCGTGAAGAAGCAGTTAAACGTGTTAAAGACAACAAAGAATCATTGCTTTCAAATGAAAATTACAAAAACACACTTGCATCAATCGAAACTCCAAACTTAGGAATCGGCTATATTAATGTGGAAAGCCTTTTTGCAAACATTCAAGATAGTGAATCTGCATTGCTTGGATCAGATTTAGTAACCGCTTTACTATCTGAAACTTTTGTATTTATCGCACAGAAAGAAGGCATTCAAATGAATGTCCATGTTGGATTCGATGAAGACTCAAAAACATTCAACCTCGCTGATTTACCATACGAAAATCCATACATGTACAAAGAGCTTCCTGGGGATAAGTTATTAATGTATGCCGAGGCATATAATTTACAACAGCTTGTTAAGCTAGAACTCGACATGCTTCTTGCAACAGAAACTGACAAAGAAGATTGGGAAGACACACAAGATATGTTCAAGAAAACTGTTGGACTAGATCTTGAACAAGATATTTTGAGTTGGATGGATAATGGATATGCATTTTCAATGCAAAGAAATGGCAGTGTTATGCCAGGTATATCCATTTACATAGATGCAAAATCAAACCCGGATGGAGCACAAAAACTCGTTGATTTAATTGATGCTGGTCTACTCCAAGGCATCGAAATGATGAAGATGAACGCAACAAATGAGGACGTAAATTTTGATGAAATTTTGAAACACGAAATAGTACAACTTGGCGAAAATCCAGGAAATACTTTAACTCGCGTAAGTTTAGATTTTACAGGGTTAACTGAGGCTCAGCTTGCCGATGCCAATTTACCTGCCGGTGTTTTCACTGAACCATTCGAGCTATACTATGGAATAACAGCAAACAATTATTTTGTGATTTCAACTTACGCAGGACTTGATAAAGCTTGGGATAATGAGCTTACAGTTGCGGAAAATGAAATGATTAAAGATGCTCAAACTCATCTAAAAAACTACCCATATCAATTAAGTTATTTCTCTATCGACGAAACTGTGCTTTATATTGACCAATTTATCGAATTTATGAAAATATCAGGCAATGAAATGCCAGAAGACTTCAATGCTGCTTATGCAAAAGCAAAAACTTACTTAGCTCCAATCAAATACATTATTGGTGGAAATAAAAAAGTTGAAAACATAGCTGAAGGTATGGTATTTATTAAACTCGCAGAAGTAGAAAAAACAGTAGAAACAGAAATCGAGAAATAAAATCAGATAGGGCCATGGTGTCAATGGTAGCACGTCGGTCTCCAAAACCGTAGGTAGGGGTTCAAATCCTCTTGGCCCTGCCATAAAAACTAGAAAAAATTCTTGTAATTTGAAACCATCAAATACTACTGTATAATCTAACAGTATTTTTAACTAACCTTAAAAAATGAAAAAACTATTCGCAATCGCCTTAGCTGCCGTTTTAGCTATGTCGACAATGACTGCAACTGCAACGCTCGCAACTACAACCCCAGATCCAATCGCTCCATTTATAGACGTTTTCACGTCAACGGATTACAATGGAAGTATCATTTGGATGAGTGATAACAATGTTATTCAAGGATATGGAAACGGTGTTTTCGGGCCAGACTATTGCGTAACAAGATCTGAACTTTTGAAAATGATTTTCGAAATGAAAGAAATTGATGAAACAACTTCAACAGCTGAGCTTTTTACAGATACTCCTGAAGGAGAATGGTACGCTCCATATGTCCGAACTGCCCGCGAAAGAAACACAATACAAGGATATGAAGATGGAACTTTTAAACCGGGACAATGCGTAAATCGTGTTGAAGCAATGAAAATTGCGATGCTTGAATTTACAAAAATGAATCAGTCTGAAGACGCTGAAAGTACATGGATAAATTACGTAGATATCCTAGAAGACGCTTGGTATAAACAATATTTCAATCAAGCAATAAACACTAATACCGTTGGGACAAAGCACACAGAATTCAATTATGAAAATTATAATTATGGTTACAATTTCTTCCCTGGCGACCCAATGAGCCGAAAAGAAGTAGCAGAAATGTTATTCCGCCTAAAGGCGATAGCTGATTTGTCGGTTGATTATTATGAAAGCACTATTCTGCCAACAGAACTCGTAGAAATCCCTGTAACAAACCACATTTTAACGATAGAAGATATTTTCCCAAAAGACATTTTTGCAACTTTAGAACTAGATTTATCAAGCTCTACAGAAATTACAAATTTCAACAATCTTTTGGCAAAATTCCCAAATGTAGATAATACAACTCCAGGAATTGAAGATAGTATTGATATCTTCCTAGATTTAATCGGGACTTCAGATTATCAGGCTGATTTTGAAACCGCTTTTCAAGACAACACAAATAGAATCGTTGTTGGACTTGACGCAAATGAATCAGCTCTATTGGCAATAGAAGTTAAGGACAATTCAAAAATCAACAGACTGATTGAAAAAATCACAAGTGGCACAAATCCGCTTTATTATGAACAAAACGTTCTTGGATTCCGCACAATTACAAGTATAGAAGGTTATGTAAATATGACACTCGCTGGCAACGTAATTTTGATCGCGGAAAATGCACAAGCGCAATACATGACTCTTCGAAATATTAAAAATGAAGGTCCAGTTCTAGCAGAAAATTCGATTTATAAAATATATCAATCTAGTGATCTTGCTCCAAAATTCGCTTCATTATTTATTAATTTAGATGCAATTTCGTCATTTAGTACAGATGTAGCAGAACTCCTCCCAACACTAGCCTATGGCGATGTTTCGTCAGAAAACATTTCATTTTCTGCAGATAAGAATGGCCTTGCAATGCTAGTTCAAGCGGATATGTCGTTAGATGTTACATACAAGCAGCCTTACATGTACCGCGAAATTCCTGGAAAAAACTTGTTGATGTACATGGAAGCATACGGTCTTGACGAAGCATTTAAGATGCAAGCAGATGCTTTGAAAGAAATATCATATGAATATAATTCAGTATTAAACGAATTTGAAGATGCTACAGGAATGAGCTTAGAAGATGATATTTTCAATACGATGAATGCAGGATATGCAATCGTTTGGCAAGAAAACACAAATTTGATGCCTGGAATTTCAATTTATGCAGATGTAAACGAGAATAAAGTTGCCGCTGAAGCAATGGTTAATAAAATGCATACAGGGATCAGCGCAATGGTTGATGAAATGGTTGCAACTGCACCAGATGGAATCGATGGAGCAAAAGTATTTAAATTGGATACTGTGAAAGTTGGAGGACGTGACGTTCACCGATTAACTATCGATTTCAATGCAATCCCAGCATCAGAACTTGAAGATGCAGATTTACCAATGGGATTTTTTGGGGAACCAATTGAATTTTTCTACGGAATTACTAGTGACAACTATCTAGTAATATCAAATTACGCAGATCTTGAACAAGAATATGGGTCAACTACAACTGTTTCACGTGACGCTGGATTAACATCTGCAAAAAGCAATATTTCAGATTATGAATTCGGGATTAGTTATATCAATGTAACAACAATTTTGGACTATGTTGATAGCGTAATTGCAGAAATGGAAATCATGAATGGCGCAATGTCAGTAGACGAACGCGAAGAATACGAAATGATTATGTCTTATATCAGACCAATTAAATACATCATAAGTGCAAATGGATCAGCGAATTCTGCTGAAATCATGAAAGCTATGTTGTTTGTTGGGATGTAATACTTATGACCAAACTAAAAAGTCAAAATTCGCAACGAGGTTTTGTACTTGTAGAAGTACTCATTTCAGTTGCGATTTTGCTAATGCTCGCAGCGGCAAGTATTGGGCTTGTCTCCATTGGATATCGGGCCATCAATTTCAATGCGCACAGCATCGAAGCGACTTGGCTTGCACAGCAAGGTGCAAATTCACTCCGCGGCTTGCGTGACACAAACTGGCTCAGATTCAGTTATGATAAAACAAATTGTTGGGGAATTGTTGGAGATGCATGTTTAACTGGAACGCCGCTCACAGCAGGCAATTACATCATTGACGTATCGCTCGAAGGACCAGTTACGCTCGAAGCCGTCACTGCACCTAGAGAACTAGATCTCACAAATGGTTCAGACGCTCAAGATCGCCCATTCCAACTCGACTATATTGATCGTGACAAATTAGCAGAAGATTCAGACGGAGATGGTAATCCCGCAAATGACCGCGACTATTTATCACACAAATTATTGAATCCTGGAGCAATTGAACAAAGCATTTACTATCGAATCGTTAAAATTGACAGCGTAACAGGCGACCCTGACCCGCATCCGACAATCAAAGCCAGCGTCGAAGTCCATTGGCTCGAATCTGGCGCACCAAAAAAAATCGCAATACCAGTAACTCTCACAAATTACTACCGTGAAAACTCGTAAAAATTACAAAATAAATTTGCTAAACACGTCAAAACTAAGCCGACAAAATTTTCGAAAATCGCTGACAACTTTGATAGTACTTGGTGTCGTAGCATTCGCGATCATGCTACTACTTTTCCGCGGCAGCATAAGAAAACTAAGCGAAGATGATTCGGTTTTTATGATCAATAATAATACTGCTTTCAAGATCGTGCAAATCATGAACATTAATAAAAATTTATTCGCCGACCAGCTCAAGGAATGCTGGAATCAACAAAATCCCCACATCGGATGCAGCGATGAAAATGAAATTGTACCAGGCACATATATCTTGAAAAATGGCGATAACTTAAGCTGGATCGATGGCCCGCACAGCGGAATTATCACTGATAAAATTTTCAAACTGAGCGAACGCGAAGTCCGAGATTCAATGCATGGATTCATGCGCAACGATCTCAATTATTATCAACAAATTAACATTTCATATACTGGCCAAGACAGCGAAAACGAAGCGATGGAAATCGAAATTACGACGATCAATGATGACGGAGATAAAAGTGTAAAAAATATTAGAAGCACTCGGTACTAACAAGCGATTATGCACATACAGAAAACAAAAAAAGGATTTACGCTGGTGGAATTGCTTGTGGCAGTGACAGTGTTTGCCGTATTTCTTACAAGTATCATGACGCTAATTGTCGACATGTATCGCAGCAGTCGCCGCATAAATCTCGAAGAGGAAATTTATCAAGATATGCGCGCAATGATGAAGCAGCTCACTTATATGGTAGAAGAAAATGCGATTGATTACGAAGAATATTATCGTGAGGCGGTTGGCGATGCAAGTTTTGGAGGAAGTGGAAGTGATCCAATACACGATTATACATACGGGGATTATGCAAAATTGTTTTGGGATATGGGAACGGATGGAGTTTTTGGAGCAGAATGTAACGATGGCACAATAATTGTGACACACGCG
>JAHJMX010000090.1 GCA_018821175.1 Patescibacteria group bacterium | reverse complement strand
TGAATGTATTGCTTCTCGGACGATAATAAATCAAGAAACCGGAGCTCAGGAATCCCGTGAATATCCAGAAATTTGGAATATTAGAGAAATTAACGTTGATACAAAGCGACGGGTTGATCCTGAGGATTTAAGTAAGCCTGGTGAAGCAAAACTTGGCGGAGTTTGGATTGCACTTGAAAATAATCTTGGTGAAATTGAGAGACTTTCCCCAGGTCGTGCGAAACGATTCGTTGATACAAAAGACTTAAAGCCTGTCTGCAAGTCAAAAGATCAAATTAACCAAAACGTTCCTCATTTAAATGATATGGGGTTCGAGATTACGGAAGGTATGATATTGGAATATGATTTTTTACAATCAAATAATAGTGGTGGACTTGTTGCAGTGCCTCAAATAGTTAAAATTATTTCAGTTGATAATCAAAAGGTTACCTTGGATCGCGAGATTATTTATCGGCTACAAGGGTCTAGCACTGTGTTGAAAAATGATGATAAAAAATCAACGCTAACATTGAGCGAATTTTCTAAATGGCTTAATCAAAGGAATGCAATTCCACAAATGAATATTCAGGAATTAAATAATGCAGTTTATAGGCATTATGATTATATGAACAAAAAATATAAGAGTAGAAAACGCGATTGTCATGCGCCTATTTCTATAAAATTAGATGAGATTTTATATGCGAATGCTGCTGACAGCCCATTGTATAGGATAGAATCTATTTCTGAAAACGGGATGATTCAAGTCTCAAATAAAAGACCTATGACATATCCTCAGTTTATTAGATGGATATATGCGAATGATATTGAACCATATAATCCTGAACTTGAAGAGCATAGAGCTAAAGAATATGCAGAAGTTCCAAATAATAAGGCTGTTAAAGTAGGGGAAGAGACAAAGGAAATTATTAAATATTTCAAAGAACATCCTGATCAATACAGAAGAACTCGAGAGGCTTGGGAGTCTTCTTTGGATGGGAAAGTAGCGAATCCAGAGCAAGCCGGGAAATCAATAGAGGTTAATATGGATATCGATTCAATTTCGAATAATTTTATAAGCAATTTTTGGAAGGGAACTCATTTTTTACGAATTTCTGATTTAATAGAAATTTTCAATACATCGCTTGAATTTTATAAACGTCGATATGAACGTGATCAAAAAAGCAGATATGCATCTGTAGCAAAAGGGTTGCCATATTTTGGACCAGAATTTAAACGTATTCAAACACAAGCAGAAAATGAAGGGACAGAGTATTACAAAGGGATTATGGGAAGTTATAGTACATGGCAAGTAGAAGATATATTGTATGAAACAACGAATGGAGATGAAATGGTCGCTTCACTTTTCATACTTTCTGAAAAAGGAATGCTTAGATGGGATGATCCTAATTTATGGTCTGCAATAAACAAATTTAATGATTTTGGCCATCAAATCCCTATTTTACAAAATCATGCAGATCCATATTTACCTTTTGGGAAAGGGACTGGACGTAAATTTGCAGGTGAAGATATTGAGGGGAAAACAAGTTTGGATTTCTTGGAAATGGCAATGGATAATGCTTTTGGTGATGGGATGTATTTGACTTTAAAACGTAATAACGATGGTGGAATTAGTAACGGGCAGTCAAAAGCTGCAACAAAGGCTGCCGAGCTTGAAAGTGATCCGTTAAATCGTGGAGGACTTGGAAAAGAGCTAGAAAAATTATTAGCTAGTCATATGGCTGGTAATTTCGTAGATCCAACTGAGTTTGAGGGACTTCTTTGGTATGCATTTGAGGGAGCTGGAATTGGCGCTGATTCCAGAGTTTATTTCTTGTTGATGGCTCTTTTTGCAAAAAATAGTAGAGGGCGATCATTACTTGGTTGGGAACGTCTTGGTGCTTTTATTACAAAATTTGGACCTTCGAATTTCCCTATTATGGATTTCTTCAAGGGAGGTGATCGTCGTGATCTTGAAACTGGAGAATTTATTAAAGGGCGAGCTTTTGTTAGATCTGATCTTGAGCCTATTATTGCTAAATGGATTGCAAACGCACATGCTACTAATAATTATGGGGCCTCTGGAAAACGTGTAAATGAGTTCGTGTTTCAAGAGGTTCTTACTTCTCGGCAATTCCAGAATAGACTTGAAAAAGTTATTGGTGAGGCTAGAGCTATTGATCATGAAGATGCGCCATTATTTATCCCTGCGTTGAAAGAGAGTGCTATCGAAGACGTGACTGCAAATGCTGGAGGATCTAGAAAAAAATTCTCTATTGCCGGTTATAAAAACACATATCTTGGATTTGGTTTGAGAGTTCATGCACTTGTAGACAAAATTAAAAAAGAATCAAGTTATGCGAAGGATGGGAAGACACAGTTTTTGAAAGATTACAAATCGAAGCTCGCTGATACTTTCCGTACTTTTGTAAGATATGACGGAATAATGGATAAAAGATATATGCTTGGAAAAGGGAGTACATACCAAAGGCTTGAAGATAATGATATGGCTGATGGATGTGTTTATGATCCAGGGACGCCACTGCGTGAATATCAAAAAGAAATGCATAGTGTTTTGGCCAATATTATTGATGCATATGCTAAAACTGGGAAAATATCGTCTAGGGAGGTTTCGAACATGAAACGTGCTCTTTATGAAAAACCTGACTCTACGGATAAAGATGCTATAGCCAATGTTGATAAAATTTTTACGGATTTTGGTGCTACTTTTAATGCAATGATAGATAAAGACGATGGAGCTTTGATGCTTGAAGCCGTTGGAGCACATGGAAAGTTTATGGCTGAAAAAGTTTTGGATATTTCGAGCGATGATATGAAAGCAAATACTGGAGATCTTGACGAGGATAGTAGCGTCTAAGTATTTGTGCAAAACAGAATTCATGGCTTGTTAATAAAAGATTGACAAACTCGCTCTAACCTTTAGAATACCGTCCAAGATTAATAGCGCTCATTAGTTTATGGAAGGATTAGACAGAGGTGTAGATAGTAGTGAATTGCGTCAAACGCGTGAACTTAGTGCTTTGCGGCCTGTTGATGATTGTCTGATGCATGGTTTTATTGAAGAAGATTTGCCTATTGCAAATGCAGTTAAGATTGTTGAATATTCTATAAATAAAAATATCGATAAAGCCAATTCTCGCGAGATGCGTAGTGATTTGTTTGCAGATAGTATTTGGCAGGTATTTCATAATAATGTGCTTTTAGAAAAAGCCTTGGTGCCAACAATTAGTCCTTCAAAGGTTTTGAAAGGGCTGAAGGAAGTCGCAAAGACGATTTACAATACCCTACAAAGTCAAAAACCAGATTTTGATGTTCTCAAGAAATCAATCAAAGCTATTATTTCTACATTTTTAACGAAGCTTGGTATTCAATGTAGGGATATAGATGATGATGTTGTTTACGAAATAGCTCGTCAAATAAGGCCTCTTGTATGGGCAAATACGGTGAAGCCTTATATTCCTACTCTTTTGGAAAGGAACGAAGCTATTGGGAGTACATCGTTGTTACAAATATGGAAGAAATCTGCAATGCTTTTGGATCGTGATGATGAAGCTGCGCAGGAGCTTGCGATTTGTGCAAAAGAAGCAAATGAAATTTCTACAAAATATACTGAAGATAATTCAATGTATTTTTGCAAAACTATTGAAAATACAAATGATATTCGTGAGCTTGAGAATATTTTTAATGCGGAAGATGGAATCACTCTTGAAAGTTGGAATAAAAAACATGGAGCATATGTTAAAATTAGTTTAATGTATGCGATTTCTGTTATACATGGGACAGTAGACACCGAAGTTGTCAGAAAAGTCACAAATGTTATTGCCGCAATCCTCGAAAAACATTCAATTCCTTACAATGAAGGTTATATATTGAACCCGACTAAAGATGGCTTAATTGGTCCAAATAGTTTGTTTATTGATAGAATTCAGATTAGTGCAAAGGAGGAAATTAGTACGGTACTGAAATATGCTACAAGATTTTTGACTGACAATATACAGGATCCTGGATCAATCAAGGATTTAGTTAGATTTCGAATTGTTTTAACACAAGATTTACGGGATAGCCATTATATTTTTAAAGACAGGGAGATCGATACTGATGAGGAGAGAAAGGATCTTGCAATGGATGTTGTCTCTAGGGGGCTTGCAATTATAATGAAATTTCTGGGAACAAGTTATGATGAAAATAGGACAAAAAATTCGATTATTACTGAAGAACCTTTTAATATAAAAAGTGTATCGGATCATGATAGTGGTGTTAAGCATAGGGCGATGCACGTTACGGTTAATACATCAGTTGATTGCGAATATGATAATGGCAGTCAAGAAGGGGATTTGAATGTTTCTGAGTATGGAACAAACCATCCTATAGAAGTTCAGTTATTGAAATATATAAGTGAAAAAGAATATGAAGAAGATATTTCTGAGTATCAGCGCAAAAAAATTGAGGCTTCGAAAAGTGCACTTGGTATAGGAGTAACGTTTATAGAGAATTTGAATAATTTTTGTGAAGTTTTCTTGAATCATCATGAATTTAAAGCTGATTCACTTGAAGCTAGATATAGGATAGAAAGGTGTTCGATAAACCAAAAACCGCGAAGAACTTACAAGCAATATGTAGGAGAAAGTATTATTAAGACATTACTTTCAGATGATCCCAAAACTGTATGTGCAATAGATAAGAGTCGAATCCCAGTGCAAAGATTGGAGCAAACTTTAAATGAAATTGAAGCTTATAATGAAGAAATTTTATATTTCCGTACAAGAAAATTAATAGATGCTTTAAGCGATTCAATTGAGGATTATATTGAGGATGATTATATTGATAGTTGTGATTTGGTAGAGGCAAATAGAGGGCTTTATTATCTTTACAATAAGGGCGAGGATGAGGCTGGAACTAAGAATAATTCTAAGCGAAATTGTGTTTTTAAAGATGTTGTTGAACGTTTGAATTTCGTCAAAAAAGTATTTAGAAAAAATTTGAATAAACAAATCAATCAATCTAATGATTTGGATCAATCTGAGGATTTAAATCTAGCCGTTTTGGCTAAGGGAATGGTTGATCAGGGAAGTTCATCGTTAATTTTGAAAATAACAAATATCATCAATCAATTGGATGAAATTGTATTTGGGGAGAAGAATCGTATTGATCAAGCACGTGAAGTTTGTCTAAGAATTAAACAAAAACGTGCTGATCAACATCCATATCACTCTGCTATTTAATTATAACTTGGATTCTTTATAGTATCTTGCATCTTTTTGATAAACTCAGTTGTTTTCACAGTATCCTGTTTTTTTGTCGCGTAATTTCTGATCGCAAGGCTTTTTGATTCAACTTCTTTGTCACCTATTACAGCCATGTAAGGTATTTTATTCATCTCTGCTTCACGGATACGCTTCCCAAGAGTTTCGTTTGACTCATAAATCTCTGCACGAATTCCTTTTTCACGCATTTCTTGATGTATTTTTTGTGCATATTCTTCATGAGTTTTTGCAACTGGAATTATTACAACAGGCACTGGTGCGAGCCAAGCAGGGAATGCTCCAGCATAATGCTCTATTAATACTCCCAAGAATCTTTCAAGAGATCCAAGTAATGCTCTATGAATCATGAATGGGGTGTGATCTTGGCCATCTTCTCCAACATAAGTCATGCCAAATTTTGCAGGCAGGTTGAAATCAAATTGAATTGTTGAAAGTTGCCATTTTCGTCCAATTGCATCAGATACCTTGATATCTATTTTTGGTCCGTAGAATACAGCTCCTCCAATATCATACACATAATCATTGAATCCAGATTCTTCCAAAACTTCCTTCAATGTATTCTCCGCTTGTTCCCATTTTGAATCT
>JAHJMX010000089.1 GCA_018821175.1 Patescibacteria group bacterium | reverse complement strand
TCAGGTTCAGGTTCAGGTCCAGGTTCAGATTCGGGTTCGGGTTCAGAACTATCCGACACTGAACTAACCTGATTCTCATTAATGTCTTCAGCTAATTCAACTGGTTCATCCTGATCAACTGATTCAACCTTATCAACTGATTCGGTTTGTTCAACTTCATCAACTTTCTCATCAAATCCCGTATCACTTCCATACGCATTTTTTTCTTCCTCTGCCATAATTTCATTAGTATCCCCCAACAAAAGTTCATCAAAAGATTTATCATCTACATCCACGGTATCTTCTACTGGCTTTGACTCTTCTGCATTTTTTCTATCAAGAACCTCTGGTTTAGGCTCGACAACATTAGGAGCCATAACCACAGGCGGTTGATCAACCTGCACAGTTTTTAAAGTTTTATTATCCCCACGTTTTTGATTGTTTTTTTTCTTAGAAGAATTCATTCTTTTAACAACAGGCTTTCCACTCAACAAAGACTTTGCAAAAGGGTTTAAAGCCGCATCCCCGTTCTTCCCAGTTTTATTATTTTTGTCTTTTTTTGGCATTGAAATCTTAAACGTTTAAAAATTCCTTATATTATAGCACAAAACCCGCCTTTTTGGAACCACATTTAGTCACAATAAGAACGGGTTTTGATTAATTCAGTTTTACTTAGAATTCTAGTAATTAATATCACCTAATGCATTAAGTGCATCTGTCCAGTCGTTGATTTCAGCAACAGCAGATCCTCCACCAATCCCAAAACCATATCCAATACCAAATACATTCATAAAAATAGTCATGACAATTCCAAGAGCAACACCAACAATCAAAAGTGAGAAGATAGTATGAACTACATTCAATTTTTTAATTAATCCCATTGTCTTAAACATAACTACGAGCATCCATATTCCTGCTACAGCACCAATTATAGAATAAAGCCCAGGCGCTACAGGTAGAAGAATATATGGAATCATAAGGATATAACTATATCCAAACACACGGAACAATTGTCCAAAATCACCTTTACCCTTGAAAAATTGATTAGCAACAAAATCAAGTGCAAAAATTCCAACTATAACCATTACTAAATTAAAAAGCATTGAAATTAGCATATATCCCATACTTGGTCTAAGCCAACCTGGAAGCATAAATTGTGTCCCAAGTCCCATCGCAACAACCCCAATTAAAATAAACAAAAGAGCTGCAGTTGCAGTTGTCTTTCTTGTTGCAATTTCTTGCATTTTTTTCTCGTTCAACTTCAAAATCTCAATCGCATTCATGAACTCTGTCTTAACACAAAACTTCCCTGGATTTTTAATTTCATTAAAAGTCCCCATAGCACCATCCAAGTGCTCTTTGAAATCATTTTTCATACTAGCATTGTTATTAGAATTATTTTCATTTTCATGCGCATGATTTTGCTCATGATTATTTCCATTATACTGATCCTCCATATTTCAATTGTTAAATAGTAGACCAAGGAGCATTCTAATGGAAAAATTGGACATTGTGAATATGTTCTTATAAATTGCTCAACAAATCGCTATTTAATGCAAATCTTTATTCCTAAAAAAGGTTGGTTTTTCGTCTTATTCAAGCTAATATGTTGCACGTCTTAATTTATATATCATTAACTTTATTCGTATGGATTTCTTCCAAGTATCTACGATCGCAATCCTCGTGAGTTTAGTTGCGTTAATTTACGCTGTTGGACTTATCATCCACGTACTCTCAAAAGAAAGCGGATCACAAAAGATGCAAGCAATCGCTAAAGCTATACAAGAAGGAGCGTCTGCTTACTTGAACAGGCAAACAATTACAGTTCTGTTCTTCACAATTCTAATTTTCCTAGTCCTTGCATACACAATTCCAAAAGGAGATTATAACAACAACTTACTTATAGCAGTTGGTTTTTTCGTTGGAGCTATATTCTCAACACTTGCAGGATATATTGGAATGAATGTTTCAGTTCGTGCAAATGTTAGAACTACACACGCTGCAGAAACAAGTCTTCAAAAAGCCCTTGCTGTTGCATTCCGTGGAGGAGCAGTTACAGGACTTGCTGTAGTTGGACTTGCTCTTTTGGGTGTCTCTGGATTTTATTTCGTATTCATACACTTACTAAATATTCCTTCTGCTGATGCACCAAATCTACTTATCGGATTCGCATTTGGAGCTTCTTTAGTTTCACTTTTCGCCCGTGTTGGAGGTGGTATTTATACAAAAGCTGCTGACGTTGGAGCTGATATAGTTGGTAAAGTGGAGAAAGGTATCCCTGAAGATGATCCTCGAAACCCAGCTGTAATCGCTGACAACGTTGGAGATAATGTTGGAGATTGTGCTGGAATGGGAGCTGACCTTTTTGAAACTTATGCAGTAACTTTGATTGCCGCAATGATCTTAGCTGCTTCAACTCTTACTGACACACTTGCAATTGCTGGGATTGAATATCCATTAGCTCTTGGAGCTGTCGCTGTTCTAACTTCAATTGTTGGAACTTGGTTTGTGCACCTTGGAGAAGGAAAAACAAATATCATGGGAGCTCTATATAGAGGAATGATCGTTACTGGAGTCCTTTCTGCTATTGGATTCTATTTCGTTACACAATACATGATTGGAGATATTAACCTTTTCTATGCAACCCTTGTAGGACTTGCAATCACTGTATTCATCACTCTTATTACTGAATATTACACTTCAACTAAATATAGCCCTGTTAAAAAAATCGCAAAATCTTGCGAAACTGGTGCTGGAACTAATGTTATCGCTGGTATTGCAGTTGGACTTGAAAGCACATTCTTGCCAGTAATTTTAATCGTTACTGGAATTATCATTGCGTATTTCTTCGGAGAAGCTTCGTCTGCTGGAAATGGTATTTACGGAATTGCAATCGCAGCTGTAGCTATGCTTTCAACTACCGGACTTGTAATCGCAACTGATTCTTATGGTCCAATAACAGATAACGCTGGTGGAATAGCTGAAATGGCTGGCCTTCCAGAAAAAGTTAGAAAAAATACAGATGCACTTGATGCAGTTGGAAATACAACAAAGGCAGTAACAAAAGGTTATGCAATTAGTAGTGCCGCATTAGCTGCACTTGTTCTCTTCCAGGCTTACACTGAGGAGTTAGCAAAAAACAGTAATCACGAATTTGTATTCAGCATTGCTGATTACAGAGTATTAATCGGATTATTTATCGGAGGACTTTTGCCATTCTTATTCGCATCATCTTTGATGGGATCAGTTGGGAAAGCTGCTCATGCCGTAGTAGTTGAAGTAAGAAGACAATTCAAAGAAATTAAAGGAATCATGAGCGGAAAAGCACAACCAGATTACAAACAATGCGTAGATATCGTTACAAAAGCTGCACTTCGCGAAATGGTCTTCCCTGGTATCTTGGCTGTAGTTTCTCCAATCTTAGTTGGTGTATTCCTAGGGCCTCTAGCTCTTGGAGGATTACTAGCTGGAGTTATCGTAGTTGGATTCTTAATGGCTCTTAATATGTGTACAGGTGGAGGAGCTTGGGACAATGCAAAAAAATATATTGAAGATGGACATTTTGGTGGAAAAGGATCTGAAGCTCACAAAGCTGCTGTAGTCGGAGACACTGTTGGAGATCCATACAAAGACACTGCTGGGCCTGCTTTAAACGCGTTGATAAAAGTTATCAACACAATTGCATTAATTATTGCACCTTTGATTGCAGGATTGGTAATTTGGGGGTAAGCTCGCACCTAAAAGTTTATAAATTAATGAATAAAATTCCGTTGAAATGAACGAAAATCACACAAACAAACTAGGAAAACTAAACGCTACACTCAAGAAAATTGATGGTGGATATGCGCATTTTGAAGTCGAGAATGGCATCGAAGGAGAAGGGAATATTATTCAATGGCCAATAAATGAATTGCCAGACGGGATCCAAATTGGCGATATAATATCGCTCAATTTAAACTTCGCATTAAATGAAGAACGACAAGCAATGATCAGACAGCAAGAAGAGAAAGAAACCAAATTTCAAGAAATGCGAAATCTCCTAGAAGATCTAGTTAATTAATAGATCGAAAGTGGAAACAGACCAAACTAGAAAATCCCCGCTAAGAAATGTGTGGGGATTTTTTTATTGTTTATTGCAGTTACTACTCCCACTGAAGTCCGCCTTGATAATTAATGACTGAAATCCATGTTTTCCCAACTTCAAACAGAAATTCTTCATCGTTTTCATCATAGAATTTCAGACCACCAAGGGATGATGATTTCTGCCATGTCCCAGTATAAACCTTTCCATTACGGAAAAAATACATATCCCCTTCCCCTTCAGTTTGCATTTGTAGGCGCCCAGCGTCATCAATAGGATAATAATTTGTAGTCATAACAATCACATTCGAAGGTGCAATTTGCTCACCTGATCCATGATCATTATGGGCAAACCCAGCCTGATATCTCAAGTATGTATCAGTATATGGATCATAATCGTATCTCACAAAATATTGTGGGAACGGATAATAAATATGAATTGTATTCGCCGAAACGACTTCTTCATAAGCTGAATCTCTCATCTCACCAAAAGTCGCAAATGGATATTTTAGCGCTTTGTCCCAGCCTAAATCATCCATTCTTTCACGCAATTCAGCCAAATTTGTAAATAAATTATGTGGAGCATAATAATTGTAATCTCTCACAAAATATTTATCTCCACCTTCAAGGACAAGCCCATCCAAATCAAGCAATTGCCCACTGTTATAAATTTCAGCAAGTCCAGCATCACTTCCACCAGCATGCGCAAATCCAGCATCAAACTGCTCTGCCCACTTAACAAAATAAGGACGCGCTGATCGCACAGGGCCAACTCGTTCTATAGTCTGATATGGATAAAATGCTAAAAATCTTGTAATCCCACCCTCAGCTTCAGTTTCAAAAACCAAACTAGCATCAGCAAGCCCCTCCATTTGTGGCCGTGAATCACTATGATTTTCTATAATAACTGCAATCATTCTCTCTTCTTCAACTTCAATTTGATCTCCATCAATAAGTGAAACATGGAGAACTTTCTCTTCTTCTTTTACCTCTTCATCCGGAGCAGGGATTTTCTCATGAATTGCCTTTTGTTCAGGCAACTTGAAAGCATTCATCCAAATTAAAACAATGAATACAATCCCAACAACCAATAAAACACCAAGTACGGCTAACAAAATACGATTCTTGCTCCAGAATTCCCCACTTAAATCCTCCCCTTGGTTCTCATCATCTTTACCAGGGTCCGGATTCGGAGAAATATTAGACAATTCTTCGTTTTCCATAATGATATGTAAGTTTATTTTCCAGATTACTCAGATTTTGCTTCCCCAGCTTTAGCAGCGTCTCCTTCAACAACAGCCCCTTCAGCAGCAACTGCCTCAACAGGAGCTTCTTCTTTTTCTTCACGAGGAGCAGATACTGTTGCGATTGTTAAATCAATATCATCAACAGCCTCAACACCTTCTGGAAGTTTAATGTCTCTAATATGAATTGAATGGTTGAAATCAACTAGAGATGAAATATCAACTTCGATTTCATGTGGAATGCTCTTAGCCAAACATCTAACCTCAAGTACGTCACGATTGACCATAAGAATACCAGCTTCATCACGTATTGCCTTAGATTCACCAACGAATACTAATGGAACTTCTGCATTAGTTTCTTTATTCATATCTATGTGCAAGAAATCAACATGAATGAAACGATCTGTAATTGGATCATATTGTACATCATGAACCAAGACAAATTCTTTAGATTTACCATCAATATCAAGTTCAAGTACAGTATTTCCTCCAGCTTTTTCGTAAGTTTTTCTAAAAGTCTGATAATCCATTACAAAACTTTGATTCGTTTTTCCTGGGCCATAAAAAGCGGCAGGGATAAGCCCTCCTCTTCTAACTTCTCCAGAATTATCATTTGTTCTTGTTTGCACCTCTAATGCTAATGTACTCATAACTTTTCAGGTTTTAATTTATTTGAATTTATTTCGTTCAAGCGTGCAAGAGTTTATCTAAAATAAGAGCAAAACGCAAGTCAATTTGCATGTATTTTACCTAAGATTACTTTACTATTCTTGCCCCCACAGGTATCATATTTGTCGCGTATCAATAGCGCAAAATAAATTATTTAAAAATCATAGGAATGAATCAAATGAAAGATCTATATCAATTACAGAAACAAGCTAAAAAGATTAAACAAAAACTTCAAAACACACATGTAGAAGCTGAAGTTGAAGGAGTCACAGTAACTATTGATGGACAACAGGAAGTTATCAATATCACGTTTTCAGACGAGGCATATGCGAATAAAAATAAAGCTGAAGCAAATCTTGTTAAGGCTTTGAATAAAGCGATTAAAAGATCTCAACAAATTGGCGCTGAAGAAATGAAAGACGTAATGGGAGGAATGGGACTTGATAAAATGCCTGGTTTACAATAAATTACAAATTTAACTCATTTATTAATGAAATCATTTTTGAAGAAAGTCTTTTTTGCTGCACTTGTTTTGATTATTATAGCTTTATTTTATACTTATAATAACATTTGGGCCGCAGTTGATGCAGGTGATACTAGCCAAATAATGACAACCGTTAATCGTGGAGATACAGCAAAAGATATTGCAAAAACTTTAAAAAAACATGATTTAATAAAAAATGAGGATATTTTTTATTTGTATATACGCGTAACTGGAGCTTCTAAAAATATTGAAGCTGGGAATTATAATCTTAGCAAATCAATGAATGTCCCTGAAATTATCGAAGGTTTTAAAAATCCAGTCTCTTCGGAAGTTTCAATTACAATTCAAGAGGGCCTAACAATAAGCCAGATAGATGATAAGCTTGTAAATATGGACCTTGCCCCTGATGGTGATTTTGAGGCTGCAGCAAGAGCTTTCTCTGGTTACGATTCTTACTGGTTTTTAAACCGCGAAGAAATCGGAGATGTGGAGTTCGCTCTCGAAGGATATCTTTATCCGGACACATATTTTGTTGATGGAGTAAATTTCGATTCATCTGTTTTGATAACAAAAATGCTCGATAATTTTGACCATAAATTTGAAACTGTTCGAGATACATTTAAATCACAAGATCGAACATTACAAGAAATCATAACAATGGCTTCAATTTTACAAATGGAAGTAAGAACACCAGAAGATTATGGATTAATTTCCGGAATTTTATGGAAACGTCTAGATGAAGGTTGGCATATTGGAGCGGATGCAACGATTATTTACGTTACAAAGAATAAGGACATTACATATCAAGATTTAGAAATAGATTCCCCTTACAATACACGGAAATTTGTTGGAATGCCTCCTGGCCCAATTTCAAATCCAGATATCGAACACATTGAAGGCACATTAAATCCAGTCGAAAGCGACTATTGGTTCTACTTAACAACTCTCGATACTGGCGAAGTAAAATATGCTCGCAATAACGATGAACACAACCAAAATAAAGCCACTTATTTATAATCTTTTACACAGCAATCTTTTACGCTGCAGGATCTGAAGCATCAGGTTCTCCAGGCGCTGGTGTCGATGGTACAGTTGTGTCTAAAAGTGGTTTAGGTGCAGTTGCGGCAGTAGTGTCATCTGCAGGAGTTTCGTCCACAGCAGGCTCACTTTCGTCAGCTACTGGCTCTTCTGCAGGAACTTCTTCTTCCTCTGGTTCAGGTTGATCGTAAATAATTATAGCCTCAACAGATTTCGTACTTCCATCTGGGGCATAAGCTACAACATTATATGTATTTTCTCCATCACTCAAATTCCCAAGTGATTCTTTTGCATAGAAAGTCCACTTAGTATCCCCTGGCTTAAAAGCTGTAAGTTGATAACCATTTACCAAAACTTTTTCAGCCCCAGCAACGCTTCCAGAAACACTCACGCCATCAACATCAAACTCATTTGATTCTCCCCCATTGTAAGTCAAAACTTTAGGAGCTACAAAGTCTCCCAAGTCTCCTACTTCTTCAGTCTCCTCATCTATCACTTCCTCTTCAGGATCCACCGCATCTTCATCAAGCACAACACTTCCATCGCTTTCATAAACAACAGTTACAGTTGCAGTCGCACTCTTTAAATCATTCTCATCAATTGCATAAAATTTATATATATTTGTTCCAGCTTTCATATTCCCACCAGCTGCAGAAATCGCAAAACTCCATTGAGAACCTCCGGTAACATACAAATTAAGTTCATAAGTCTGTGTATTACTTCCACTTGTTACATCAACCATCATTTGCTTTGTCATTTCAGAAGTTGTCCCACGTAAAGTGAGTGAAGATTCTGGGGTTGTAAATACATTCGTAGATGGTGTTGTAATGATTGGACAAGGCAAATCGCTTTCCCCTGCCTCTTCTGTAACAACTTGCTCTGGATCTTCAGTCGCCCCTCCTTCAATCAAAGCCTCATTGAAATCTCCGCCACCTTTCAAACTATAATCTGTAGGCAATTTATCCTCAGCATAATTCCATTTATAAAAGAAACTTTCCTTAAACTCATCAGCAATAGCATTAATCACAGAAGGGTTCTTCATGTCAGCATAATCTTGTAAATCTTGATCAGTGATAACAGATTCTTGCCCAACTCCAATTGAAATACTCTCAACTTTTCTTTGATCCTCCCCTTCATCAACAAAAATATCTGCCAAAACTTCTCCTTCCATAACACGAATCACTTCGCTATCAATATTTTGCTCAACTTCATAAACTGTAGCAACTGTTTGAATCGAAGTATGCTTTGTTCTCACATTAAACCTAACTGGAGAGTCTGAAGTTTCATCACTATTTATCCAAATTTTCCCATCTTGAAGATTAATCTCAACTTCATATCCATCGCCACTCGCCTTAATCTCACTAATACTAAGCTCAGTTCTTTCATCCATTCTTATATAATGATCTTCAAAAAGTTCAACAACAATTCGCCCCCCTTGTGGAGTTTTAATTGAATCTCCTTGAAACAATCTAGTCCCAGAATAAGCCCTTTCCCATTCACCTGATCCCCAAGGTAAAATTTTTGCACTACCATTAGCTAAATACATATAAATATCTTCTTTTTCTTCAGGGCCTTGAAGGCTCGAATAAAGTTGATATCCAAGTACAACAATTACTCCGGTACAAATCATGATCAAAAATGGAAGAATATAATCGATAGGTCTTTTTCTTGGTATTCGAGGCATATGTTTTATTTTAATAACAAAAAGAGAATGTCCTTAAATCTTAGAACACACGTAGTATATGAACCAGGACGACAAAAGTAAAGTTGTTTCTCGTTATTTTGATCACAAAATTTGCGCAATCTAAAGACCCATTTCTTTCTTGAGAGCATTGATGTCGCGCATTAGCCTGAAATCAGTTTTAAGCCTTGTTTTGATAACGTTGTATGCATGCAAAACAGTTGTATGATTACGCCCTCCTAAAGTTTGACCAATTTTATCATAAGATTGTGAAAGTTCATCACGAATCAGATAAATACAAACTTGTCTTGCATCCTTAATTTCCTTTTTACGATCAGGTCCAATCAACTCATCTTTTGAAATACTGAAATAAAGAGCAACTCTATCGATAATTTGTTGCATTGTTCTTATGTTGCTTTCAAAGCGTCCTCCAATTGCCGATTGTTCGCTATGAATAACATGGATCTTGTGTTGTTGTTCCAGAATTTCTGTAACAAGAGCAACATTTGGCGACATATTATTCAAAGCAGATTGTGAAACTGTTTGCATCAAAACTCCAATCAAATCACGTACATTTGTTTCAATATGGAATGCAATAAATTCAAGTACTGCTGGATCAATTATAATCTGTAAATCTTGAGCTCGTTGGCGCAAAATCGCGAATCTTGTTTCATAATCAGGTGGCAAAATTTCCACAACAGTTCCCATTCCAAATCGTCCTCTAAGCCTTTCTTTAAAGCCATCAAGATCCCTTGGCGGACTATCGCTACTTAATACGATTTGCTTATTTTGATCATACAAATCATTAAATGTGTGGAAAAATTCCATTTGGCTCATATCCTTATTTTCAAGGAATTGAATATCATCCAAAATGAAACAATCTACATTACGATATTTATTTTTAAACTCCTTGGTCCGTCTTTTCCCAATTGCATCAATAATCTCATTAGTAAATTGCTCAGCTGTCATGTAAACAACACGTGCACTTGGATCATTATTCAATATTTCTTTGCCCAAAGATTGAAGAAGATGTGTTTTCCCAAGTCCAACTCCAGAAAAAATATACAATGGGTTGTAAATCCCTCCAGGCATATTAGCTGCCGCCATACAAGCTGCATGAGCCAACCTATTGTCTTTTCCAACAACAAAATTATCCAATGTATATTGAATACCAAGCCTTTTGCTTGTAACGCCATTGCCAATATGAAGTTCTTCTTTCCCCCGAACTTTACGTACTTTTTTCTCATCTTCTTCATCAAGCAAAGATTCCAAATGAACTTTCTCAGTTGAACCTGGATTTGACAAAGCAGAATGCACTTCATATTCAATAATTTCAATTGTCGGATCTTCTTCTTGAGCTGCTTGTAATATTTTTATTCTATATCTATCACTAACCCATTTCTTCGCAAACGGCGTAGGAAGTCCAATAACAATTGACTTCTCCTCTTTCCGCAATACAGCGGTGTCTGCAAACCAAGTTTTAAACACTGGCAATTTCATTGTGGGCTTAAGTCGCCTCAAAATATTCTGCCAGAGATCTTTGTTGGACATATAATCTTTCAAATAAATAGGTTTCCCTCGAGATTGGGACCACATACTAATCCTTGCAGAAAGTAAAAATCAAGTTCATATCGTTCAACTTTTTTGATCCTAAATGTGGATTAATCACGCCTTATCAACACACCACATATGGTGTAGCACCCGATTTTATAAAATATTTAAAAAGAGAGCGCAATCACTTTAGAAACTATCTTTTTTTTGTTGGCAAGTTCTTTTATAGAAAACATTTTAAAGAGCAGCCAAAATATCGCTATACGTAATGAAAACTAGCAATGTGATTAATAGGAGAAACCCTATCATATGAAACAATGATTCCCATTTTGCAGACACGCGTTTACGAGTGACAGCTTCAAATATTAGGAATATTAACCTTCCACCATCCAAAGCAGGAAAAGGAAGGATATTTAATACAGCTAAACTCAATGACAAAAGTGCAACAAGTCTTAATAATGCAAATAATCCATCTTCAACAAATACTTGCTGAGTGATTTGAAAAATTCCAACAGGGCCAGCAACCCCTTCTGGCACAACAAGTTTGCTTGTTACAGACTTAACGAGATTCCCAAACATCTCGACCGTCAAAACTGCAAGTCTTTTCATTTCAAATAGAGATTGTTTTGCTGCAATATGCACCGGATAACTAACATTTTTAATCTCTTTAACCGAAGTCAAATAATTCAAATCATACATTGTAACTCCTTGCCCCTCATACATAACTGTCGATGCAAATAAAATCCCAATCATTCCATCCTCCCCTGGCGTAATATTTAAATTTATTAATTGCCCATTTCTATCGATTTCATACACAATCTCATTCCCAATATTTTCTGCCGTAATCAAAGCCAATTGTGAAGGATCCTCAAGTTCTTGATTTGTAACTTCCAAAATAATATCTCCAGCTTCAAGCCCAGCCTCATTAGCCGGAGAACCTGGATTAACACCTGTTATAATGGCTCGCTCAAGACAAATATCACATAAAAAATCATCATTTTCATTCAAAGTAATATCAGTAAGTACAAACGTCGAACTAAGCTCAACAACTTCATTGTTACGAACAACTTCATATTTCGCCGCTTCATCAGCATTATTCCTATTATTTAATATGCGCAAAAGCCCACTTATTTCATAAACTTCATGTCCATTAACCTTTGTAATAATGTCCCCTTCTCTAAATCCATCTATATATAAACTATGTGAAATATCTAAATCCTTAAGCGTAATCCGTGGCAAATACGTTGCACTATAAAACTCTGCTCCATAATCAAAATCATCCGAGGTAACCTGCCACGAAACATCATGGAAACCACTCTCATTCAAAACATTCAAAACAATTGGCTCATCAGCAGCTATATTCAAAAGTGCAAGCTGCCCAAAATTTAAATCTTTATTGTTTATTGAAATTATTTTGTCTCCAACTCGTAAACCAGCAGCATAAGCAACACCATCCTCCTCCACAATTGAAACAAAAATCCCATGCTCGATTGTAACAACATTATCATCAACAGCTTGAGTGAAATCTTGCGAATTCATAATCAATGGCTCAATCCCAACCGAAAATCCAATTGTAAGAAGTACAAATGCCAGAAGGAAATTCATAAAAACTCCCGCTGTGACAACCATCATTCTTTTCCAAACACTTTTTGATGCAAAACTATCTTTACTCTGAAGGATTTTCGGATTCACAGAATCTTCACCATACATCCTGACAAATCCACCAAATGGTATCCAATTAATCGAATATAAAACTCCTCTAATTTTTTTCCCCCATGCACGTGGTGGTAATCCAATCCCAAATTCTTCTACCTTAATACCAACTTTTCTAGCAACATAAAAATGACCAAATTCATGTATCAAAATAATCGCAGAAAAAATAACGATAAAAACTAGTAAAGATAAAAGAAATTCCATTTTAATGAATTATTATACAGTCATAATATCTTTATCTTTTGCCTTAGACAAAGATTCAATCTCTCTATTCACACTATCAACATCATCTTGTAGTTTCTTGCTTGATCCATGAAAATCATCTTCACTTATTTCTTTGTCACTAAACAATTTTTTAAGGCCATCATGAGCAATTTGGCGAGCATTGCGAACAGCAATGCGAGCCTCTTCCTCTAATTTGTGCACAACTTTTGTTAAATCTTTTCTTCTTTCTTCTGTCAAAGGTGGAATATTAAGTCTTACACAAATCCCATCATTAATTGGAGTCAAATTAAGTCCTGACATCTGAATTGCAACTTCAATTGAACTTAAATTCGAACGATCCCATGGTTGGATTTGAATTGTTCGTGAATCTGGACAAGAAACAGATGCAACTGCTTTCAGTGGTTGTTGCACACCATAAGATTCAACTTTTACATCTTCAACTAAACCAGCATTAGCACGTCCCATTTGCAATTTAGAATATCCGAATTCCAAATGATCAATTGCTTTAGCAAACTCAACCTTCGCGGCTTGATGATACTTCGATGTAGGCATATTATTGATTATTTTATTAAATTAAAAATTTATGAAACAATAGTTCCTATTTTTTCACCAAAAATCGCCTTCTTCATATTTCCTTTCTTTAAATTGAAAACAAGAATTGGCATATTCCCATCCTTACACAATGAAATCGCAGTCAAATCCATTACTCTTAAATCTTTTGCAAGCATTTCAGTATAGAAATTTCATCATATTTTTTTGCTGTTGGATCAGTTTCAGGATCACTATCGTAAACCCCATCAACCTTTGTCGCTTTTAACAAGATATCACAATTAAGCTCAAGTGCACGAAGTGCAGCAGCAGAATCAGTTGTAAAGAAAGGACTTCCTGTCCCCCCAACGCAAACAACTATTCTATTTTGCTCTAAATGATGACGTCCTCGTGGTGGCAAATAATCCTCAGCAACCTGGCGAACATGGAGAGCAGAAGAAACACGACATTCAAGTCCTAGTTTTTCAAAAGCTCCTTTTAAAGCTGATCCATTCATAACTGTTGCCATCATACCCATATTGTCCGACATGATTCTCTCAATTCCTGAATCTTTAAAATCTCTGTATCTCCATATATTTCCTCCACCAACTACTAATGCGATTTGAACTCCCATTTCATGTAATTCTGCAATTTCTTCACAAAGCTCAGCAACATATTCCACATCAATACCAGACTCATATTTCCCTGCTAAAACTTCTCCGGACAACTTAAGTAAGACTCTCTTATATTTTATCTCAGAAGACATATCCATCGTATATTAATAAGTTAAAAGAATGTATGTAATGACAATCCCGATTAAAACTCCAACAACAAAAACTGCTGGAATTCTGCGTTCTCCTTCATTTTCATGAGAATTAGCTAAATCTGCAAGTAAATTACTGCTCACAATCACATCTTCATCTTTATTCATTTCAATAACGTCTTCAAAATTCCTATTTGCAACAAGCTTTGCGAAATTCCCAAAACTAACCTTAACCTTTTCAGCAGCTTCCGGGACTTGAGATACCCCGATTGCTCCATGTGAATAACCTTTATCAACATTAACTTCATCATTATCAACCTTATCCCCATCAATTTGATTAATCACAAAATCATCATCTTGCAAAGTGATAGCATTTTTCATTATTTTCATAACACGCCTCGGCCCATCTATTAATTTAGATTTTTTTTGATTTACCATACTTAGAATTATTATTTTCTACGGCAGATTATAGCATAAGAGATGTACGAATAAAATATTCTTACAAAAAAACTTCTCTCACATAATTACATGCAAAAGAAGTTTTTGAAAATTCCGTTTTTAACACTACAATGAATCCTAAAACAAAAGCTCCCCATAAGCAATTTTTTGCCAACGAGAAGCTAATTGATTTTGATTACTTTAAGAAGAAAAGTTTTTACATCATTCCCATTCCGCCCATCCCTCCCATTCCATGTTGAGCAGACATAGCATCATTATCTTTATTCTCTTCTGGGATATCAGTAATTGCACCTTCCATTGTTAGGAAAATCGAAGCAATAGAAGCTGCGTTTTGAAGAGCACTACGAGTCACTTTAGCTGGGTCGATAATTCCAGCAGCAACCATGTCTACATATTCATCTTTTGCAGCATCATAACCAATTCCAGCTTTTTCATGAATCACTTTATCAACGATTACAGAGCCTTCTTTCCCAGCATTTACTGCAATTTGGAACAAAGGTGACTTAAGTGCTTTTTGAACAATATGATGTCCAGTAACTTCATCGTTATCCCCTTCAACTCCATCAAGAACTTTCGAAGCTTCCAAAAGTGCGACACCACCACCGGCAACAATCCCTTCTTCAACGGCAGCCTTTGTGGCTTGAAGCGCATCTTCTATACGATGTTTTTTCTCTTTAAGCTCTGTTTCTGTAGCAGCACCAACTTTCAAAACTCCAATTCCTCCGGCAAGTTTTGCTAATCTTTCTTTCAATTTTTCTTTATCAAATTCTGATTTTGAATGATCAAGTGCAACTTTTATTTCATTAATACGAGCTTCCACTTCTGTTTGAGATCCTTTTCCTTCAATGATAATACATTTATCTTTATCAGCAATAATTTTATGAGCTTCACCAAGATCTCCCATATCAGCTGTATCCAATTTCAAACCAATTTCTTCAGAAATTACGCGAGCACCTGTAATTGCAGCTATATCTTTCAACATTTCTTTCCTGCGATCTCCAAATGCAGGAGCTTTGACTGCAAGCACACTAAATGTCCCACGAAGTTTATTAAGAACAAGTGTTGCAAGAGCTTCTCCTTCAACATCTTCAGCAATAATCACAAGTTCTTTCTTCCCTGTTTGGGCAAGTTTTTCAATTAAAGGGAGAATTTCCTGAATAGAAGAAATTTTCTTATCTGTAACGAGAATTTTTACATTTGAATACTCGGCTGTCATTTGAGCTGGGTCTGTAAGCATGTATGGAGAAATATATCCATTATCAAATTGCATACCTTTAACAACTTCTTGCTCATCATCCATTCCTTGAGATTCCTCAACGGTAATCACTCCATCCGCCCCAATCGCCTCCATCATATCAGCTATCATTTCACCAATTTCCTCACTTTGAGCAGAAATCGTAGCAACTTGAGCAATCTTTTCTTTTGAATCCCCAATTTGCACAGCATTTTTCGCAAGCTCTGCAACAACTTTCTTTACAGCCATCATCATCCCAATTTTAAGCTTCATAGGATTCGCCCCAGCAGTAACATTTCGAAGACCTTCTTGAATCATCGCATGTGCAAGAATAGTTGCAGTTGTTGTCCCATCCCCAGCAATATCATTAGTTTTTGTAGCAACTTCACGAACAAGCTGCGCTCCCATATTCTCATATTTATCTGGAAGTTCAATTTCACGGGCAATCGTAACTCCATCATTTGTAATTGTTGGAGACCCGTATTTTTTATCAAGAACTACATTGCGACCTTTTGGCCCAAGTGTAATACGAACAGCTTTCGCAAGTTGTGTTACTCCTGAGAAAAGCTGTTGACGCGCTTCATCACTGAATGCAATTTGTTTAGCCATAATATTTTTCGAGTTTAAGTAATAATTATATTAAAGTATGAATTTTTATGTACGAATTAATCTTGGAAAATTCCAAGCACATCATCAGCTTTCAAAACCAAAAGTTCTTTACCATCAACTTTTACTTTTGTAGCGCCCCATTCTTGAAATTTGAAAAGTATAGTATCCCCTTCTTTCACCTCCATTGGAATACGTTCATTATCATCACCAACTTTTCCAGGACCAGCAGCAATTACTTTCCCCTTTTGAGGTTTTTCTTTTGAAGCAGTATCAGGAATAATAATCCCAGAAGCAGTTTTCTCGGCCTCAAGGGCTTCAACAACCAAATTATCTGATACAGGTATGATTTTTGCCATATTGAAAATAGTTAAAGATACAAAATGCTAAGACGTAAATAAAAAGGATTTAGCACTCAGTATTATAAAGTGCTAAATCCTCTAGTCAAGTTTAAATGAATTTATTGAATCAAAGTAAACGTTTCAAGAATCATTTCTAGCTCATCCTGTATTGTTGAATCAATTTCATCCTCAACAGCACAACTCGGCATACTATTTTTACAATCAAAGGTTCTCATTAAAATTGCATATTCTGGAGTTTCTCCAATCAGTACAGTTCTAACTTGCCCCTCATCGAGAATCATTGCATCCCCATATTGAAGTCCATAAAATATAATATCAAAATATCTATCCTCATCTACTGAAGATTTAATAAAAATCTCGTCCCCAGGCAATTGCTGTGCAACCACATCAACCCACGTCCCTGGAAGTTCAAGAGTAAATGCCTGTTCTTCGTTAGTATAAATAACTGTCTCTTCCTCTGGCATACAAAGTCCTGTACAAAGCCAGTTCCCGTCTGCACACATACAAGTTGTACATTCACTCATTTCAAATGAAACTCCATCGTTGTAAACAACCCCTGCAGAAGAAACGCATTGCCCACTTCCAACTAAATCTTCTACATCAATTCCTGCATCAATAGTTGCATATGTAACTGTGTAGTTGTTGTATACTTCAACTCCAAGATAGTCTTCCAAAACGCCATCATTACCTTTCATCACTCTTGTAATCATCTCTGCCATTTGCCCGCGTGTAAAGGCTACTGAGAATGATTTGATGTCGATTGGAATTGCTTTTTCTGCTCCTCCAAGTTCAACGATATTTTTGTACCATGGTTCTCCTTCTGTATATTCATGCCCAAATCCAACCATCGCCATCTTCAAAGCTTCTACAAAGTTAATTTCTGCTGCTGGTTTAAAACTCCCATCTGCATATCCTTGTACAATTCCTTCTGATTTTGCGAAACACACATAAGGTGTATACCACTCCCCAGCTGGAACGTCTGAGAAACAGCTCGAATTCCCATATGACGCGAATTCATTATCATATGCTGCCTCAACTATTATTTTTAAAAGCTCTGCACGGTTGATCACTCTATTTGCTTGATATGATCCGTCTGGATATCCTCCAACAATCCCTTGATTGTATACATACCAAATTGCATTTTCATACTTGTATCCTGAAATATCGTACATCGGACTATACAAAGTTGGCTCCTCCACAACTGGGACCACGACTGGTTCCGGAGTTGTTACCACTGCATTGAAAGGCTTTGTAGTAGAAGTTAAAAAAGTCTCCCAAAGCCATCCAGTACTACCATCAGCACGTTCAATTTTGTGCCATCCTTCAGTCAGACCAATTACATGCAAAACTTCTCCAGCTGGCAAAGTTGCAGTAATGTTTGAATCCATACACGAAATGTCGCGCAAATAAACTGCAGAAGTAGTTTCTACATTGAAATTTGCACTTGATAGTGGAGTGTTGCTACAAATGTCTGTCGCAAAAGCCGCCGATACAAATAGTATCGAAGACATAATTGCTGCAACCGCTACTCCTAGAAGCGTTTTTTTCATACTTATAAAGTTAAAGGGTTTGAAATTATTTAATCTATAAACAACCAGTCTCCATTTTTACACTCCATTCCAGCATCATTAAATTCACCAGTATCATAAACTGTTAAGTCCCAAAGACACTGTCCATTTTTATACGCATCTTCCATATCAATACCAGCATCAATAGTTCCATAATTAACATTGTAATTATAATAAACTAAGTTATTCACATATTCTTCCAAAGTTCCATCCTGCCCTTTCATTATCTTAGTAATCATCTCTGCCATTTGTCCGCGGGTGAACGCTACCGAAAATGATTTGATGTCCATTGGAATCGCTCTTTCATTGCCTCCAAGTTGCACAATATCTTTGTACCATGGATCTCCTTCTGTATATTCATGCCCAAATCCAACTAGCGCCATTTTAAGTGCTTCTACAAAGTTAATTTCTGCTGCTGGCTGGAAACTTCCATCACCATATCCCTGTACAATCCCTGCATGTTTTGCAAAACATATATAAGGCGTATACCACTGTCCTGCTGGAACATCTGAGAAACAACTCTGATTCCCATATGATGCAAATTCATCATCATAGGCTGCCTCAATAATAATCTTCAACAGCTCTGCACGATTGATAACTCTGTCTGGTTGATATGCCCCATCTGGATATCCTTGTACAATTCCTTGATTGTATACATACCAAACAGCTGTTTCGTATTTATATCCTGCGATATCATACATTGGACTATACACAACTGGTTCTTCAACAACTGGATCCGAAATAACCACTGGTTCAGGCTCCGCACTAACAGGATTAAAAGTCTTAGATGTTGGCTGTACAAAATCAACCCACATCCATCCAACTTGCCCCTCTTCAGTAACAAGCTTATGCCAATACTCAGTCATACCAATTACATGCATAACCGAACCTTGCGGCATAGTAGTGACAACATTAGAATCTGTACATGATTGGCCCATGAGCCAAGAAGCACGCGAAGTTTCCACGTAAAAATCAGCACTTGATTCTGGCGTGTCTGAGCAAACATCTGTTGCAAAAACTGCGGGTGTAATTACAGCAAACATTCCAAACGCCATTACAAGCAATAGGAGTTTTTTCATAATAGAATGTTAAGGGGTTGAGATTTATTTTTTAATCTTATTCAGGTTTTTATAACGTATTTTAAAAAGAGAGGTTACAAATTAACCTCTCCTAATAATTTCTAATTACTTTGCATAAGCTTCATCTCTCGTTTCCCGTATAACATTAACCTTTATTTGGCCCGGATACTGCAAGTCACGTTCAATCTTACGCGTAATCTCATGCGACAATTTAACCGCACCCAAATCATCTACATTAGTTGGATTAACGAATACTCGCACCTCAGTTCCAGATTGAATTGCAAATGATTTTTCAACTCCTTCAAATGTTGAACATACATTTTCAAGCTCATCCAAACGTTTTATATAATTATCTAAATTATCCTTACTTGCACCAGGTCGAGAATTTGCAATTGCATTAGCCGCAGAAACAATCATTGCTTCTAATGAATCAGCTTCAATGTAATCATTATGCGACTCGATACAATGAATCACTGCAGGACTAATCCCAAATTTCTTAGCAATATCACGACCAATCGCAGCATGATTTCCTTGCACTTCATGATCAACTGCCTTACCAATATCGTGAAGCAATCCAGCACGTTTACAAATATTCACATCAGCTCCAAGCTCAGAAGCAAGATTAGCAGCTATAAATGCAACTTCCATTGAATGCTTAAGAACATTTTGCCCATGACTAACTCTAAATTTAAGCCGTCCAAGAAGTTTAACAAGATTTGGATGAAGCCCAGCAACACCAACATCAAAAGCAGCTTTTTCACCAAGCTCTTTCACAAGTTGCCCAACTTCACCTTTAACTTTTTCATAAGTTTCTTCAATTCTAGCTGGATGAATACGTCCATCAGAAATCAAACGTTCAAGTGTAATTTTTGCGACATAACGACGCACTAGATCAAATCCGGAAATAACAATTGATCCTGGTGTATCATCAACAATCACATCCACACCTGTAATCTCTTCAAATGTATTAATATTTCTACCTTCACGCCCAATAATACGTCCCTTCATATCATCAGAAGGAAGACTTACTATTGTAGCTGTAGATTCAACTGTAGTTTCAGCGGCATATTTTTGGACCGCCTCAGCGATAATATATTTTGCTTTTTGTGCAGCCTGATCTTTGACCTCTTTTTCAGTCTTCTTGATCTGCTCAACCAAAACTTCTTTAGTATCATCCTCAACCTTTTTAAGAAGAATTGCTTTAGCGTCTTCCTTAGACATTTGTGCAACTTTCTCAAGTTCCACTTCTTGCATTTCTTGAATTTTTTGCACCTCTTCACGAAGACGTTTAACAGAAGTAACTTTATTTTCAAGTTCCTCTTTTAGTTTATCTGCATCTTCAGATTTTTTTTCAAGAATCTGTTCCTTTGAAACAAGTCTTTGTTCAATTTTATGAAGCTGTTCACGCTTCATGCGCTCATCTTTCTTTGCTTCATCAAGCAATTTAAAAGAATTATTCTTGGCTTCAAAAAGAAGATCTTTAGCTTTGTTTTGTGCGTCTTTAAGTAATTGCGCACTTTTTTCATTCAAATCTCTGTTCTTCGATTCAACGACATTTTTTCTATAAAAATAACCACCCACCGTTCCCGCTCCAAGCCCTACTAAGGCCAGTAAAATTAACATGCTATCCATACAAAAAAGTTAGTGTTATGGCAACACTGATCTAACTTAGCCCCGAATTTGAATCGATATTACTGCAACGCGCAGTAATGGCTTTTTACCGTCTACTAACTAAAAATATATCTAAATTCAATGTCATTTTTTTCAAATTTAAAATTCAATCTCTTAGCTTTCACTTAACCTTTTATCGATTCTTATTCAACTAAATTAAATCAATGATTTAA
The DNA here is from genome assembly GCA_018821175.1 of Patescibacteria group bacterium. GTDB lineage: Bacteria > Patescibacteriota > Gracilibacteria > UBA1369 > PNNO01 > JAHJMX01. The sequence continues at coordinate 8,900 of JAHJMX010000089.1, read as the reverse complement.
CCATTAAATAAATTATAGTATGGGAGTCAAAAAGTCAACGAGGTTTAGATTTTATGAATTTTTTAGAGAAATTTAATTCTAAATAGATAAAGTGCAGATCCATTCTAACTTTTTCCTAATTTTTTGATATGAAATTTAATTTGAAACGATTTTTTGATTTGATGATTTTTGCGCTTGTTGTAATTTATTTAAGTTTTGTGCAAAGAGCATATGCCGAAATGGCCACCCCAGATGTGCGAGAATATGAATTCCCAAATCTCCTTATTAATGAAGTAAATTTCAAAAATACTGAACAGGATTTTATTAAAATTATTGTTAGTGAGTATGTAGAGAATAAAAAGAAAAGTTTAAAAGGAATGCAGATCTCTGATGATAACGTGTTTTTCGAAATCAAAAATGATATTTTGGTTGAAAGTGGTGACGAAATAATTATTTCTTTTAAAGAAAATTCTGAGAGCATTACGTTGAATGATGGGATTTTAAATATAAAATTAACAAAAAGTGGATTAACTGGGACAACCGAGCAAGTTATTTTGAAAAATCATAATAATGTTATTGTCGACGGAATTTGTTGGACAAGTGATTCACCAACAAAGGACGAAATTGAAGATTTCGAGACAATGTATGAAGAAGAACAATGGAATGATTCAAATATTTCAAGTTGCATCAATAGTGTGGATATTGGAACTAATATTTCAATTGGCAGGAAAAATGTAGTAGATACAAATTCTGCGGATGATTGGGAAATTATTTTGGAGGAAAATGAAATCCAACCTGAAATAAATGATGAATCTCACACAGATGTTATAGGAATTGAAGAAAATAATATTATAGAAAGCGTAAATTTAAATCCTGTGATCGGGAATGTTTGTAAAGAAAATATTCTCATCAGCGAAATAATGCCAAATCCGAGCGGCAAAGACACTGACAAAGAATGGATTGAACTCATGAATACAAATAGCGAAAACTGTAATTTGGATGGATGGCAAATAGATGACCAGGACGGAGGGAGCAAATCCTATTTAATAAAAAATAAAGAAATTCAAGGTAATGGTTTTTTATTGCTGCCGTCCTGGGAAACAAAATTAAATTTGAATAATGATGAAGATGAAGTCAGGCTTTTTGATAGTGATAATGAAATTGTTGTTGATGTTACGTATAAAAATGCTGCAGAAGGCAAAAGTTATGCAATTACAGATGGTAATGATTACGAATGGAGTTTAATGCCAACTCCCCTTTTACCAAATGAATTCCCTGAATTAGAAACTGCCAACACACAAAAGGAAACAAAGGCAACTACAGAAAAAAATAATGCGAATGAAAAATCAAACATCGTGGATGGGACATTATCAGATGAAATGTATATAACAGAAATCTTTCCGAATCCTGAAGGCAGTGATTCTGGAAATGAATGGATTGAAATTTATAACGCATCAGATGAAAACATTGATATGGGTAATTGGACAATAGATATAGGAGAAGAAAGTAAAAAAATATTCACATTTGAAAATACAACAATTAATTCAGGGGAATACTTCATTTTAAGCGATAAAGATTTAGGTTTTGCACTCAAAAACAGTGAAAACCAAGTAAGACTAATTGATTTTGAGGGCTCTGAAATAGATGCAATTACATATTTAAAAGTTTCAGAAAACGAATCATTTATGAAAATTAGCATTGAAGGCGAAGAAGAAGCAATTTGGAAATGGAACAAAAATATCAGTCCAGGAAAAGAAAATCAAAGACTATATAAATATAAAGGTAAAATTGAAGTTTTTGACGAAATCAACAGTATATTAAATTTACAAATTGAAGATTTAGAGCCAACATTCGTAGAATTCCATATTATACAAAGTGGGGATAATATTTTAAGTAATATATTTCAAAAAGGAATTGATCTCGAAATCATAGCATCCAAAGAGGACGATAAATTGATTTTGGAAACATATGAAATCTTAGAAAAAACACAAGATGATCAAAACGACAAAGCCGAAAGTCCCGGGATTAATAACCCTCTGTATGCCGTTATCTCTTTTCTACCACCACTAGGATTCATAGGATATTTTGGGGTTAAAAAGTGGGGGCTTATAAAATTTATATAAAATTTAGGTTTGTTTTTGATATTTAGTGAATTTGTGTTCATAATGAAGGGTGACAGATGTTAGTCACATTAACCCCTCATCCAGAATGGCAGATACACAAGAATCTTCACAAAACATATGGAAAACAGCATCATTTATTTTAATTGGTCTAATAGTTGGATATATCATCGGGCGCTTTGAACTGGCAACTATCGAATTCCACAATGATTCAAATATCAAAAAAACAGTAGTAGAATCAGGGAACGCACAAACTACACAAACAGAGCAAGAAAATGTTTTGGAAATAAGTGCAGACGATGATGATTTTTTAGGATCTGAAGATGCCCCAATTTTGATAGTTGAATTTAGTGAATATCAATGTCCATTTTGCGCGAAGATGTATAAAGAAATTTATCCAAACTTGAAAAAAGATTTTATTGATACAGGAAAAGTGAAATACGTTTATCGAGATTTCCCATTAACAATTCACACAAATGCAATTAATGCTGCAATGGCAGCAGAATGTGCTGGAGATCAAGGGAAATATTTTGCGATGCATGACATGCTTTTTGAAAATCAAACAACCTGGGCCAAAGAAGAAAATCCAAAAACAAACTTTGATGAATACGCAAAGAATATTGGCCTCAATGCAGCAACTTTTACTGAATGTTATGAAAGTGAAAAATACACAGAAGAAATTCTAAAAGACAAGGCAGAAGGGATTTCATATGGAGTACAATCAACCCCAACTTTGTTTATTAATGGGAAATTAATTCGTGGAGTCCCAAACAGTTATGCTAATTTAAAATCAATCATCGAAGGTGAACTTTCTTAATAACTTTACCTAAATTCGCATGGAAAATTTGATGCTAAAAATCCGCGATATGCACTGTGCGACTTGCGCACAAAAAATTGAAAAAATTATAGGTGCAATCAAGGGAGTTTTAAGCATTACTGTAAATTTCCCAAATGAAAGCGCTGCAATTTCATACGACGAAAAGATTATTAGCGAAAAAACAATAATAAAGGCAATTGAAAAAATTGATTATACTCCAGAAAAAATAGAACTAGAGAGCGAAAAACTCAAGAAAAGAAAAACTGAATTACAAAAATGGATCAAAAGAATGATAGTTTGCGCAATCTTAACACTCCTCATTCTATTTGGAGAAATTATAATAAGAAAAATTGATGGATTTCCAACATTTTTGGTTAATCCAATCTTCTTTGCATTAACTTCTCTCGTTATTTATTTCGGGGTTTTTGAATTTTGCAAAATCGCCTATACAAATATTATCAAATTTAAAAATAGCAAGTATTTATTAAGTACTGTTGGACTTGCACTCCTATATATATACGCACTCATACTTACTTTGATCCCAAACATCACTCCATATGTAAATAGAATGATTATTCATCAAAGTATCACATTCATTGTTCTTGCAACAATTGCAATCCGTTTACTTGGACTTAATATAGAAAGAAAATTAAAGGCAAATATCGATAATCTAGTAAGCTTACAACCGAAGAAAGCTCGTGTTGTTAGAAATGGTACAGAAATAGAAGTTGATACAAATGACATCAAAGCTGGAGAAGTAATCAAAGTAAATGCTGGAGAAACTATTCCTGTTGATGGCATTATTATCCAAGGAATAACAAAAATTAACGAAGTAATGGTAACTGGTAGTGGCCCTGAAGAAGAAAAAACTGTTGGAAGTGAAGTGATGGCAGCAACAATTAATATTCAAAACACGATTGCTATAAAAGCCACGCAAGTTGGTAAAAATACAACTCTTTCACAAATTATTTCCCTCCTGAATCAGACAAAAAAATATCAAAGTAAAAAAGAGAAATTCGGAGAAAAAGCTAACAACATATTTACGATTTTAATTTTGATAGTAGCCGCTGTAACTGCTTTTACTTGGCTTTATCTAGGCGCAAATACATTTGTTGCAATAATGACAAGCACCAGCATTTTGATCATTGCAAATACATATATTTTTGAGTATGCAACGCTGAATCCAATTAACTTTGGATTAGAAAAACTTGCTTCACGAGGAATTCTTTTAAAAGGGGGTAAAACTTTAGAAAAACTGTCACGAATAGATCGAGTTGTTTTTGATAAAACTGGAATTTTAACAAATGGAATTCCTGAGATTACAAACGTAATTACAAAACCTGGATTTAATGAAAAAAGATTTTTGATTTTACTTGGGTCTTTAGAAAGTGCTTCGAATCATCCATTCGCAGAAATGATTGTTGAATATTGCAAAAATGAAAAAATAACATTCCAAAAACCATACGATTGTAGGTATATCGAAGGACAAGGAATTATGGGAATTATTGAAGGAGAAGAAGTTGTAGCTGGAAATTTGAAATTGATGGAACAGTCAAATGTACAGATGGATAGCGAACTCAAGCATGCAGCAGAAATCCTTTCAAGAAATGTACGTACTCCAATTTTTGTTGCAAAGAGTCGTATCCTAATAGGTGTAATTGGTGTTGCTGATACAATCAAGGAAAGTGCAAAAGAAGTTGCTGTAAATTTGAACAAACAAAAAATTCAAATGACAATTGTAAGTGGTGATAATGAAAAAATCACAGAACATATCGCAAATGAACTTCGCATAAAAGACATTGTCGCCGACATATTACAAAAAGAAAAAATTGAAACAATCCAAGCTTTTCAAGACAAAAAAGAAATCGTTGCATTTGTTGGAAATGGGATTAACGACGCTCCTGTTTTAATACAGGCAGATATTGGGATTTCAATGAATACAGGTACTGACACTGAACTAGAATCTTCAGATATGACCTGTATCAATGATGATCTTAATAAGATCAATTCAGCAATAAATAGCGCAAATGCAATTATGAAAACAATCGGTAACAATTTTAAAATATCTTTTCTCTACCATTTAATTGCGTTACCAATTGCAGCAGGAGTTTTCCTACCAATTACTGGAATGTTAATCCATCCAGTACTAGCTCCACTTTCAGTCGCGGCATCAATTGCATTATTAAAAGAAAACAATGCTAAATTGCGAAAATCAATTTAAATAAAAAGTCAAAATAAAGGGGAGCCCCTTTTAATGCTTTAAAACTTTTGCATATTCCATTTCGTAAATATGGAGGAACGCAAGAAGCAAGTTAAGCACAAGAGGACCATATATAATCCCCTGCAACCCAAATGCAAACAATCCTCCAAGCACAGCAAGGAAAGTAAGAAGTGGATGAACTGGAGCTCGTCCTTCAATAAGGTAAGGACGAACAAAATTATCAACAGTTGCAACAACTGTCATTCCCCAAAGAAATAGCCCAATTCCTCCAACAAGATTCCCTGTCAACATAAGAATAAGTGCAGTTGGCCCCCAGATAATTGCTGTCCCAAACAAAGGTACGAGCGAGAAAAATCCAGTCGCTGTAGCCCAGAAAATTGGATTAGGTACACCCACAATGGCATAACCAATTCCAGCAAGTGTCCCTTGAATCACTGCAGTAAAGAAAATCCCAAAAAGCATGGCAAGTGTAACTTCTTTAAATTTTTTAAAAATTGCAGCTTCATATTTTTTTGGAAGTGGGCTCAAATCAGTGATTTTTTTAGCAAAGAATTCCCCGTCTTTCAAGAAATAATATAGAGAAAAGAAAAATATAAAGAACGAAAATATAAACCAAATTATATTTGCCAAGAAATTACTTATAGTTTCAAAAGAATTCTTTGTAAACCAAGCAATCCCAGAAGTAATTTGCCCAATAATATCGAAATTCAAACCAGTAATATCAAAACTTTCCCCACCAAAACTACTTATATAGGCAGTAAGGCTTTGGAATTGATCATACATAAAATTCCCTTCTTTCCACCAAACCGTATATTGATCAAAAAATCCAGAATTCAATTTGTGGAATATATCAGAAAACGCATTCATCCCTTCATTAACAAGCAGAATCAAAAAAAGACCAAGTGGAATAATGATTACAAACAAAACTAAAATACATGTAACTATAGAAGCAATTCTCTGATGCCCCCCAAATAAATCTCTTAATTTCTTGAAAATCGGTAAAAAAATAGTTGCAAACAAAGTGGCGAAAATCAAAATATTCCAAAACGGTGAATATATACCAAACAAAACAAACAAAAGCGTAACAATAATTACAATTAAAAAATAAGCGGCGAAATTTTGAACCGTAAGTTGTGGCGTTTTTTTAATAGGCATTTTTATTCGAAGTAATTGATTTATATATAGATGACTTCACATTTATAACAAAAATTAAACAAAAAATGAAGGATAAAGTAAATTATCCTTATATAACATTAATTATATTCAAATCCCTTTTTAGAGTTTCGCTGTCAAATTAATATTACGTGTCGAATCGAAAAAGAAACTATAAAATTCTGCAAAATTGCTGAATTGGCTAAATGCAATCATAACACCGACGAATACTAGAAGGATTATCAAAACCCAAAATTTTGGTTTGAGAAAAAATTTCCCATCATCTTGATTGAAAATATAAGAAATTGTAATTGCAAAAATTGAGAGAATAGCGCCCATAGCAACCATTAAAAGTAATCTTTCTGCAAATGCCAATTTTTCTGCAATTGCAATATCTACATTTACAACAACAAATGCAATAATGGCTGAGAAAATGCCAAAAATTTCGATATATCTCCATTTTTCCCGGTCATTAGATTTTCGAACAATCGCATCAATCCCATCAATTTTCTTGAAAATCATATCTATATCACGGAAACGATCTCTCATCACAACAAGCTGACTCGCAAAATTTGGCCGTTTAATGTATCTCTCATTTTTCTCCATTTTTTGAAGAAGTTTTTTAGCAGCCTTAATATCATTTTGATCAAGTAAATATTCAAAATATCCACGTTCTTTATTCAAAATACTTTCTAGAAACACTTTGTTATCTGGCTCAATCAAAAGCGTTTTTTCTGCTTCTTGGATTGCGGCAGCAAAGTAGTTATTTTCAAAAAGAACATTTGAATAATTTTGTGCGAACTCAGGATTATCTGGATATTGATGAACAAAATCAGCAAATTGCTTTAAAAGATTGCTTTGCTTAGTTTCATAATGATAAACAAGCTCAGACTTAATAAATTCAATAACCTCTTTCTCGCTATCTCCAATCACTTTAAGTTTTTCATTTAAAACACGCAAAAAACGACCTGCATGTCTTTCAGCAACATCATCAAAAAGTTTAGCAAAATCATAGACTTTCTTTCTCCAGTATTTATCCCAATTATCAGAACTAAATTGCCCAAGATATTTAACATCATCCAAATATTCATCAAACTTTTTTAAAGCACCATGACCATTTTCTATATTCCCCTTCTTGATAAGGTTAATAATAACAACTAGTTGTGAAAGATATATTTTGTCCCAAGCCATTGCGAAAAATCGTTATATTAATACTATACAAAGGGTGTTATTATAACCAGATATCGGCGCTTGTCAAGCCCCTGTGAGACCATATGTCACATAAACATGAACCCCATCTAAACAAGCTTCCCCATTTTAATTTCAATTTTATTAGATGAGAACTCAACTTTCATCCCTTGCATTTCTAAAAGCGCTAAAGCAAGGCGATAAATGATGTCATCCTTTGAAATCCCCTTCACCGCCAAAAAGCTTGACAATGATTTCGACAAATCAGGGATAATCTCACCACCATCATGCAAAATAGATAAAATTTTCACATTTTTATCATATTCAAAATTAATGAAAGAAACTGATGTCATCAATCTCTCAACAATATATTTCATAGCTTCTCCAAAATAATGCCTATCTATATTCAAAGCATAATCTTCATGTGGAATAACAATGGTAACCCCATGTTCATCAAGCATTTTTTGATAAATAGATACAACTATTTCAAGAATGTCATTAAGATGAATTTCTTGAATAAAAAATTCAGGTTTTTCATCTATAAATACTTTTTCATTTGAGATAATCAAGCCAGCAACTTTTAATAAATTAAGAATTTCCCCCTTTGTGTTCTCCCCGATATTGTCTTCTCTAACCATAAAATCTAAAACTGTCAGCAGATTTAATAGAAAGTGATGTACAATATCTTTTTTCTTCATACTTTCCATGACGAAAAAGTGTTATAATCATTGGTGCGGAACAGTACTATAAAAACCAGATATTGACAAGTGATTAGAAGGATAACATGACAAAAAAAAAGAAGTATGAAATGATCATGACAAAAAAAATAAAATTCTAAACCAATTCAAGCCAATGAACGTACTAATCGTTGAAGATGAACCTTTAGTAGCAGCATCAATTCAAAACACGTTAAGAAAACACACTACAGTAAATATTATAAAAATTGCATGCAATTTTGAAAGTGCAAAGCAAGAAGTCAGCACCAATATATTTGATGTAGTTCTACTTGATATATTCTTGGGAGAAAACCAAATGAGTGGACTGGATTTATGTGAAGATATTAGAAAAACAGATAAGCAAATCCCAATTATTATCATCACTGGATTTCAATCGGTTCAATATTTAGAAGAAGCTTTTAAACAAGGTGTGAACGATTATATTAGAAAACCATTCAATGCAAAAGAACTTGCCCTCCGAGTCACTAGATGGGCTCAGTTTTCAAGAAATACAAACATGAATATGAAACTTAAGTATGAAAATTTGGAGTACGACATAAATCATAATCAATTTTATTTTGAAGGAAATCTAATAAATCTTACGAAAAAAAATAAAACTTTGCTCAAACTTTTCATACAAAACCCAGAAAAATTACTTAAAACAACATATATAAAAGAAAAATTCTGGGGCGATTATTACGACACTC
>JAHJMX010000088.1 GCA_018821175.1 Patescibacteria group bacterium | reverse complement strand
CGTCCATTCCAAAAAATGAAAGTTCATATTATTGCTGAGTATGAAAAAGGCATGGCTGAATTCTAATTCAACATATGAGGGTTGACATATACAGCGTTGTGCGCTTTAATTTGCACCTTGAATACTAAACAAAATAATATATCTGAAAAATATTTAGACGGGACACTGCCACTTATTAGAACTTCTACTGTCAATGCCGAGACCCCTACTGTTCTTGAATTCGTAACACAAGTTCGTAAAGAATCTCTAGCGAAGAGTGAAGTTAATGAAAAATGTCAGCTTATAGTTGATGATGTCCGCTATTCTATTGCCGTTGTTTTTAAGGATATGGAAGATCGTTATGTTTTGATTGGACGTGAGTCAATTAAAGATAACGAAATGGCTAATTCAAATAATCGCAAAGACGAACTAGCCCGTCTTGAAGGGCTTGATTTCCCTCTCGCTAGTCGTGGGATTTTGCCTGATAGTTCATTTAAAGTGAAAAATTCCCTTGATAATGCCAGAATTCAAGAAATCCAATTTATAGGAATTGCAAATGAACGCCCTATCCAAGAATTAGATGCCAAAGATGATTCTTCTTTAGTTCTTATGCCTTGTTATGAAGCTACTATCTCAGCTGAAGAGGTTGATAGTACCATAAGCAAGAATGGTCGTATTTTGACAGCTGAGGAAGTTTTGGAGCTTGATACTAAGCAGTGTTCTTCAAAAGTGTTGGAACTCCAAAAACATTTACAGGCTAAACAAAGATGGCTTGACAAAACCAAATAAGTGGCAGATAATACGCCCTACTTTAAAACTTAATATGCGTATTTTATGGTAGAAATAAGAGATAAAAAAGAACTTTCAATTGTTCTGCGTAGTCGCAATCCGGAAGATGCTTGCGATCGTATTAATACAATAATCAGTAACAATAAATAGGTGGGTTTTAATTTGGAACATTACAATGATTTATTGAGTACTCACGAGATGTATATGGAATATAATTGCCATATTCAGCTTTCGAATATGATTAAGGATTTATCGCAGATGCAAATTTTAGATTTTGAAAAAGAAATTAAAAAAATTGCAGGTCCGGAGTGCACACATGTTGATATTATTAAATCTGGAGAATCAGTTTTTATTTATAATATGGGGTATGAACCTTTAACGGGAGTTCGTCTTGTTGATGTGAAAAAATATTTAGCTCAGAAAGGGGTGCTTTCTTTTCAAGAGACTTACATTGATTTCCTTGATTTGACTAAAATTTCTAAAGAAACTGGGCAGGCTGTTATGCTTTTATTGCAGAAAAAATCTACAAATGAATGTCTTGATGCTATATTGGCTAAAAAAGTTCTAAATCCGGTTGCGAGAGCTTAAGTTGATTAGATATTTATGAATGTTTTATGCATAATGTATGTGCGCTTTTAATGTAATTAATTTAAATAATATGGCAAAAAATTTGTTTGTTGGTGGCCTTTCATATAACACAACTGAAGAAATGCTTCGTGAAGCTTTTGAGCAAATTGGAAAAGTTAATTCTGCAAAAATTATTATGGATAAATCAACCGGGAGATCTAAGGGATTTGGCTTTGTTGAAATGGAAAATGATAATGAAGCTCAGACTGCAATAGGGGCTTATAATGGGCAAAAATTGGATGGGCGTGAGTTGAAAGTTAATGATGCTCGCCGTAAAGACGCGATATAATGTGGTATGGGGTATTTGTTGACATCACGTCATGTCCATTTGACACCCAGCGCAAAAATGGTATAAGTTGGATTAAACAAAGTTATGTTAACTTGTTTTTATGCCTAATGATGAATACCTAACAACAAGGTCTGATCAAGAAGGTGAAATACGGCGCGATCAAGATGAAAAAATGAGAACAATCGGGCGGCTTGCTAGTGGCGTTGCTCATGATTTTAATAATATACTTACAAGTATTCTTGGAAATGCTGAAATAGTAAAAAATATTATTAATGATTTCCCTGACAATGACACGCCGGATTCGACATTAAAAGATATCAAAACTTTACTTGTAGAGCATATTGAAGAAATCATGAAGGATGGGCATCGGGCAGCAGATTTGACGAATCAATTGCTTACGTATAGTCGCAACAAAAAATTTCAATTCGAAGTAATTTCTGTTGATGAAGAAATTGCGGCTATGCATAAAATGATTACTAGACTCATGAGGGAAAATATCAATATTAGCTTTAATACAAATGGGACAGGGAAATTTATCCAGGCAGATAAAACACAATTTATGCAGGTAATGTTGAATTTAGCTACTAATGCAAGAGATGCAATGCCCAATGGAGGGGATTTAACAATATCTATTTCGGATGTTGATTTAACAGAGGAAGATTCTTCGGAAATCCCAAATTCAAAAATCGGGGAATTTATTAAAATTTCAGTTGAAGATAATGGTGAAGGTATTGATTCAAAAAAATTGCAAAATATTTTTGAACCTTTTTATACAACTAAAAAGCAAGGGCAAGGGACTGGATTGGGACTTGCGACTACACAAGCAATTATTTGTCAGCATCATGGCTTTATTAACGTTACAACTACTATTGGGGAAGGGACTTGTTTTGATCTTTACTTTCCCTCTTTTGGAGGTGATGAAGCTCCACCCTCATTTGTTCCCCAGCTGGACAATGCAGAAAAATTGAATGGTAATTATAAAATTTTGCTTATTGAGGATGATGTTGCAATAGCCAACTTGATTCGAAGAGTGCTTGTACGCGATGGTTGTAAATTGTTTATTTTTACAAATGCAGATGAGGCTTTAGAGTTTTACAAACAAAGCAAAGAAGAAATAGATATTATTATTAGTGATTATATGACTTCGGGAAAGATAACGGGGTATGAATTAATTGAGCAAATTAAAAGAGACAATCCTCAACAAAAAGTTCTTTTGATGAGTGGCTATCTTGAGCCAGAAATTCAAAATGATATTAACAATTTTGATATACATTTTCTTGCGAAACCTTATAAGTTGAATCAATTGATTCATTGTATGAAAGAAATCTTGGGAGATTAGCTTATCTTGTTATATACTTGAGCTAATTTCTAAATTAAAAAATGCAAATTTTATCTTGGAACGTAAATGGTATCCGTGCAATTGCACGTAAAAATGGGCTTGATTGGTTTCATCAAGAAAAACCAGATATTTTGTGTATTCAAGAAACAAAAGTGCATGAGAGTGATCTCCCAAATGAAATAAAGTATATTGATGGTTATCATTCATATTTTTCTTCTGCTATTAAAAAGGGCTATAGCGGAGTTGCAATTTATACCAAAAAGAAGCCGAAAAGTGTGCAAAGGGGTTTTGGTATTGATCGATTTGATAGCGAAGGGCGAGTTTTGATTGCAGATTTTGATGATTTTGTTTTGTTGAATATTTATTATCCGAATGGGAAAGCCTCTGCATCAAGGCTTGAATATAAAATGGACTTTTATGATACGTTTTTGAATTATGTCGATGAATTTGCAGCCGAAGGGCGCAAAATCATAATATGCGGTGATGTGAATACTGCACATAAAGAAATCGACCTTGCTCACCCAAGGCAAAATTCTATATATTCGGGGTTTTTGCCAGTTGAACGCAATTGGATAGATAATTTTTTAAGTCATGGATATTTGGATACATTGCGTGTATTCCATCAGGAACCAGAGCTTTATTCGTGGTGGGATTATAAAACTCGTGCTCGCGAAAGAAATATTGGTTGGCGTATAGATTATTTTTTTATTAGCGAAAATCTTCGTAAAAATCTTAAAGAAGCCTATATTAGAACTGATATATTCGGATCTGATCATTGTCCGGTTGGCATTACTCTCGAAATTTAGAAAAAAATTATTAAATTTTAACAACAAAAAAAATGAAAATTTTGTTTACAATGATGTTAATAGTTGCCTTAACAATACCATCAATTGCAAATGCAAGTATTCTGGATGGATATATCGAAGATTTTGATTTAGATTCTAACCCATCATTTTCTGATGTAGATGCGAATCATATCAATCATCGTGCCATTAATTTTTCTGCTGTTCAAAAAATTGTTCAAGGCTACGAGGATGGGACTTTTGGCCCAGACAAACCGATAAATCGTGCTGAACTCATTAAAATTGTAGTTGAATATGTTTCTGAAACTCCGGATCCAGCGCTTTACCAAAATTGTTTTAGTGATATAGGGCAAGAATGGTATGCGCCTTATGTGTGTTTTGCCAAAGAAGAAGGATATGTTCAGGGGTATGATGATGATACATACAAACCTGCAAATGAAATTAATCGTGTAGAGGCTATCAAAATTATTTCAGAAGCCTTGCTACCAAGCGATCTTCGGCCAACATTGACTGCTAATGAACTGGAAATGGGAATGCCGACCGACCTAGATATGTCTCAGTGGTATGCCGATAATATGAGGTTTGTTATTGCAAAAGAATTGATTGATAATGCTCATTTTACGCAAAATGATGATGGATCTTTCAATTCATATCCTGGTGGATCCATGACAAGAAAAGAAGTTGTCGAAATGATTTACCGTATAGATTTTTACTTTGCTGAAAGAGAATTATATGCTCAATCAATGGCTGATGGAGCATGTTTCCTAGTTGTTAATAATGATAAGTTAAATGAGCAAGATTTAGATACTGGATTTTATCAAGTTTTTGCTAAATATGGATGGGATATCGAGGCAGCAGATTCAGTTAGTGCAAAATATTACTATGATGATTATTTGGATGCACAAATAGAAACATTGATGGCATCAATGTGTGGTGATGATGTCACTTACGATAATTATATGGTTGATGAGAATGGAGCCTTGATTATTTCGATGGAGTTGTCTTAAGTCCAACACGTCCACCAAGAATAGCGCCGATTAAAGTTCCAAAACTCATTCCAGCCATTGCAATTGTTACAAGACCTTGTGGGCTATGGAAATACTCTGCTCCAGCGATCATTGCAATCAGGTAAGCGATTCCATATATAACAAGGGCTAAAACAAGGCCACTAAATAGGCCAGATAAGGCTCCCATTAGAGCGTTCAAGCTCATCTTTGCAACTGGGCAAGAATTTGTGCAACACAATTTTTTCATGTAAATTTGGTTAGCGATAGGACGTGGACATTATACATCAGTCCCCGGTACTATAGAAATGCTTAGGCTTGCTAGAAGTTGCTTGTTCTGACATAAATTTAATTAAGAATTTGATATATTATGTCGTTTTCTCCGCCATACAAGTGCAATATTCTCACGTCGAAACGTAAAACAGTTTCGATTTCTATTGAGAAAAATGGGACTGTAACCATAAGAGCCCCATACCGTATTAACGGGCGGCATTTGGATGATATTTTGGCGGCGAAAAAAGAATGGATTTTGCGAAAAATTGAAAATATGAAAACAAGGGAGGAAAAAGCTAGCAAAATGGCACGTAATTTAAACGAGAATGACTTAAAGGAATTGAAGAATAAAGCGCGCGTCACTTTGGAGCGAAAAACTTTTGAAATAGCGCAAAAATATAATTTTTCTTATGGGAAAATCCGCTTATCTAGCGCGCGTCGCAGATGGGGGTCTTGTAGTTCAAAAAACAACCTTAGCTTTAATTGGAAAATAATTTTTGCGCCAGACACGGTGATAGATTATCTAGTCGCACATGAAATTGCCCACACAATCCACAAAAACCATCAAAAATCTTTCTGGACACTTGTTGAAGAACTTCATCCTGATCATAAAAAGTCCAGAAAATGGCTTAAGGAAAACGCGCATATTATTGACATTTAATAAAAACGGAAAAAATCTATTTGAATATGCGATTTTTGCTGCTATTGTTTAGTTAGAATTTATGACACTATGCAAGTGTTGTAGAGTAGTAAAAATACTTATTGATAACAAACTCAAATATGAACGATTTAGCACATAAATTAGAGGACGCTCAGGGAGAGGTTGATGCTTTGCTTGATGAAATTGCTGCAGTGGGAAATGAAAAAACAGCAGAGGAGGCTGGTAAAGCAAAGGCAAGTACGCGTCGAATTAGCGATGAAATCGCTGTTGTTATTGGTATGGGGGAACACAAAGACGAAACCCCAGAAGATGAAAAATAATTATTAATTCAAGGAGCCGTAGCATAGATTCCAGGTTTGATAATGCGCTCTGGATCTTTCGTATAGAGAAAGGTCTTTAATCTGTATTTATTATGCATAAAGGAGAAAGTGGTTTAGACAAAATTGGTGGCAGTGGACAAGGGGAGCAAGGTAAAGAGGTGACAATCGAGGGAACACCTTTAGCTCCTGAACTTGCTGAGTCTATAGGTGATGTTAATGATCGTATTGAGAATCTTATTCTTGAAGGTGGATTAGATTTGGAAATTAAGTCTATTCTTTTGTTGCAACAAGCAAAAATCAAAGAACTTATGTCAGCTCTTGATCATTCTATAAAAGAGAATGGTAATTTGATGGATAAAAATAACAAACTCAATTCTTTAGCTCAAGAATTGGTTGGAAAGTATCAAACATTAGATAAAGTACATAAGGAGGTTTTAAAAAGTCAGCTCCATGATGTTAATTTACCATCTCTGTATAGTAAAGAAGTAGGATCCAATTTCCTTGTTAGTGCAGTTAAACGTGCTATCCGTAAAGAGAATGGGAAATTTGTAGATTTGGGTTTAATTGTTTTTGATGTTGATAAATTTAAAACTGTTAATGATTTATATGGACATGAAGTTGGTGATGAGGCATTAAGAACAGTAGCTGAAGTTATTACTGCAAATATTCGTGATACCGATATGCCAACTCGTAATGGAGGAGATGAATTTTTTGTTGTTTTGCCAGATTGTCCAATCGAAGGGGCCGAATCTGTTGCTCATAAATTGAAAACTGGAATTGAAAAAGTACGTATAAAAATTACTGATCAAGATTTGTATAGCCATTTGCGTGAAAAGGTAGAACTTTTTCTTGGAGCTTTGCAAAATATTGATTCTAGCCAAGGAAATAAAATCCAACTTTTTAATGAACAATTAAGTTTGATTGAGAATGAAATC
Organism: Patescibacteria group bacterium; assembly: GCA_018821175.1. Lineage (GTDB taxonomy): Bacteria > Patescibacteriota > Gracilibacteria > UBA1369 > PNNO01 > JAHJMX01. The sequence continues at coordinate 7,171 of JAHJMX010000088.1, read as the reverse complement.
TCTGAATTTGGTGAAAGTGAATCGTTTTTGAAATGCGTGGATGTTATGAAGGATCTTTTGGAACCTATGGTTATCGAATTGGGCGATGATACAGATGCAAAACATAAAACGATCTTTCTTGAGCAGTTTGGTGTACTTAGAAATGCGCTTCCACATTTTGCAAATACAAAGGAAGATGGATTAAAAATATCTGTTAGTCTTGGGGTTGGTACACTGCGGCGAGATGAGTTAGATGTGGTATTGAATAAAACCGAAAAAACAAAGCAAGCGGAAGCAGTAAAGGGTAGATTTTTTTCACGTGTAGATAAACTTGCTTATAAGTCAAAAGGTAGGGGCAGAAATCAGATTACTTCTGAACGTGATATTTAATTCAAATCCTTGCGGTTGACAGATGCTACAAAATTTATTATAATCACAACCTTTAATCTTTAACTTCTGATTTGATTTTATGGCAGATAAAATTGATGGACATGGAAATCTAGACACAGAAAACCCAGGAATAGGAAGTTGTGATGATGGCGTCAACAATGTTGAGGGAGAGCAAACATCAGAAGAGGAAGCTGTCCGGATGGTTGTTGAGATTGGGGCCAGAATTGAACAAACATTAGATGAAACTTTGCCATCTCCCGAAGATATGGCTAAAATTATTTACATAAATTTTGATAAGTAAATTGCAAGATTGACAAAAAATCTTAACTAACATAATTTTGATAAGGAATTATATTAGTTTTTACCTTTTTCAAATCTTCAAAAATGTTAGATCTGATCACGAAAACTTATCAAGAATGGTCTAAAGATAAGGCATATATTTATGCGGCTGCAATTTCTTTTTATGCACTTTTTGCAATCGCGCCAATTATCATCATTGTGATTGCAACTGCTGGTATGATTTTTGGACAAACTGCTATTTCTGGGGAAATTGTTCTTTTGACAGAAAATGTAATTGGACATGAAATTGCTACTGTAGTTGAATCTCTTATCGAAAATGCACATTTATCAGAGGCAAGTTTATGGATGACGGTTGTCAGTTTTTTTGTTTTTCTGTTTGGGGCTTCACATCTTTTTAGTGAGCTTAAAAACATGCTTAATCAAATTTGGGATGTTAATCATCGTTCACCAAAGAAGATCCGACACATTATAAGGTCGCGATTTATTTCTATGTTACTTGTACTTTGTTTTGGTATGTTGTTGACCTTATCGATTATTTTTAGTGCTGTTTTGTCGACAGTTGGAGTTTTTCTTATGAATATTTTGCCGATAAAACTTTATACGATTTCAATTCTTTATACGGGAATTGTTTTTGTAGTTGTAACATTAATTTTTGCTGCTGTTTATAAAATTTTGCCAGATTTGAAAATTTCGTGGAGCGATGTGTGGATCGGGGCTATTGTAACAGCAATTCTCTTTATGGTTGGGAATTATATTATTGGGATTTACATGAGTTATGTGAACTTAGGGTCTGTTTATGGAGCTGCGGGATCGCTTATAGTTATGCTTTTCTGGCTTTATTATTGTGCGCAAATTTTCTTTCTTGGAGCTGAATTTACTGAAGTTTATGCGATGGAAAAAGGTTCGTATAGTCATGGATTTAAGAAATTAACTAAATTAATTTAAAAAATCGCCTTGATTTATATTGGTTATGAATATATATTCATAATGTACGTACATTATATTTTATTCTTAATCCAATCATTATGCCAAATTTTGATGGTACAGGCCCACAAGGAAGAGGTCCAAGAACTGGACGTGGTGGAGGTCGTTGCGTTCAAGGCAACACAGTATCACTTTCAAAAGAAGAACAAGTTAAAGTTCTTAATTCAGAAAAGGCTAAGATCGAGGCAAAACTTAAAGACTTGCAATAATTATGCCAAGACCTAGATGCAGGCGTCGTATCGGTTTGAATCCGGAAATTACTTATTTCAAACCGAGCGGCGTCCCAATGAGAAAATTAGAAGAAATTAATTTAACAGTGGATGAGTTTGAAGCTGTTAGATTAAAGGATTTGCTTGGAGTAAACCAAAAGGACGCTGCTGCGAAAATGGGTATTTCTCAACCGACTTTTCATCGTTTGGTGACTAGTGGTAGAAAAAATCTTGCAGATGGAATTGTAAATGGGAAAGCAATCCGTATATCTGGTGGGAATTTCATGTTTGATGATAGATAAGATAGATTGATTGTCATTTTCTTTTCACTAATTTTTAATGTTTATTTTATTATTTTTTTACGAAGGTATGTTTTAATGATGCTCCAATCTTTTTAACAAATCCTGAAATATGTCTGAAGTTTTTCTAATGTCTGCTGATGGGCAAAATAAATTACTCCGGTTTATTCAGAAAAAACTCATAAATGATGGATTGAAATGTCAAATTTTAGATTCGCCAAAAAATGCGATTCATAAGGTAAAAGAATGTTTTAATCTTGGTTATAGAAATATTCCCAAGCTTGTTCCATTACAGGTTGCAGATTTCGATTTAAATCCTGAGGAATATACTTTAACTCCCAGAAAAACTGATGCAGCATCTGTAAATGCTAATATTGCAGGGGAAATTGTGAAATTACGCAAAAAAGAATATGAACTTTTGCAGTTTTTGATAACAAATAAAAATCGTATCATTAATAGAAACACGATTTTGGAAAATGTTTGGGGGCCCGATTCTAACCCATTTACTAATACAGTTGATGTTCACATCGCTTCATTGCGCAAGAAGCTTAATCAGGGCGATCAAGTGCTTCTGAAGACTGTTCATGGTGTTGGGTATAAGCTTGAATTATAGATTGTTCAAATATTCTAAGGCTTCGTTTAATTGTGTGTCATTTTCAGCAAGCATATCTTCTTTTGTAAGTTCGATAATTCTATCTGGCATAATCCCAACTTCATCAATATCTCGGCCAGAAGGGGTTAACCACTTCGCAATTGTCATGCGTAAGCTCGATCCATCATTCAAGAAAATGACTTCTTGTACACTTCCTTTCCCGAAAGTCTGTTCTCCCATAATTATTCCTCGTTTATGATCTTGGATTGCCCCAGCCAAAATTTCAGCTGCAGATGCAGATCCATTGTTTACAAGGACTACAAGTGGCAAAGTTCCCAATTTCGCATTATTTTTAACATAAAAAATTTCATCTTCTGCTATATGACGAGTTTTCATAGATACAGCAGGGACATATCCATCAATAAATTCAGAGACTATTTCGACTGCAATGTCTAAATATCCACCCCCGTTATAGCGAAGATCCAAAATCAATCCTTTTGGATTATTAAGTAGAATTTCCCTTACAGCCTCTTCGAATTCAGCCGTCGTGTTATCAGTGAATTGATTTAGGCTGATATAGGCAATATCACTTTCCATCATTTCAAAAGTAACACTTTCAATAAGAATTTCATCTCTAATAATTTCAATTTCTAGTGGATCAACTTCATTTTCACGTATAATTGTTAAAACAACACTGGTTCCGCGAGCGCCACGTATATTCATAATTGCATCGAATAGTGTCATTTCGCTTGTTATTTCTCCATCAATTTTGAAAATAATATCACCAGGTTTAAGACCTGCCGCCTCAGCAGGTGAATCTTTAAGTGGAGATACAACTTTTAAAAATCCATCTTCTACTGTTAGTTCTGCGCCAATTCCATCTAATGATCCATTCAAATTATCTTCAAATTGCTTTGTTTCTTCTGGATTCATAAAAACTGTATATGGGTCATCCAAAGATCCCACCATCCCTTTAATAGAGCCATATAATAAATTCTCATCATCAAACGCTTTCTCTAAATCTACATAATTTAATTCAATTTCATCTCGTACATCTAAATATAAATTCATATCTACAGTATTGCCGGTATTTGATGTGTCTAGACTGTTTTCCTGTAATCCTTGATCAGCGCGAATCAACAAATTTTGTGAAGTATAATGAAATTCTGCTCCTTTCCAGCCAAACAAGAAAAAGAGTATAAAGCCAACTGACATAAAGATAACGTGTTTTCTTGCGTACATAATTTAATCGTTAATAGTTTCTATAATTTGTTCAATTTTAATTGCTTCTTTTGAATTTAACTCCGTTTCAATGTAGACAGCACCGAATGTCTTTGGGCCGTAATCAGGGATTTCATATTTGAAAGATTGTTGAGTCAAAAAGCTCTGAATAATACCTTCTTTTTCAGCACCAATAATTGAATCTTTTGCTCCAACCATACCAACATCTGTAACATAAGCCATTTTTCCTGGGAAAATTTGTGCATCAGCAGTTGGAATGTGTGTGTGTGTTCCAACTAAAGCTGTGACACGACCATCTAAATAATTCGCCATGGCAATTTTTTCGGAAGTTGCTTCTGCATGAAAATCAACGAAAATTGCACTTAAATTTTCATGTGAATGGTCTTCAAGAATTTTGTCTACTGCACGAAACGGACAATCGTAATTTTGCGGAATGAAAACGCGCCCCATTAAATTGATAATTAGCACTTTTTCCATTTTACCAGTTTCTATAATTTCGTATCCTCGACCTGGATTTCCTGGAGGAAAATTTGCTGGACGGATAACAGGAAATTTTTTATCGTCTAACTTTGGAATAATCAGCCTATTGTGATAAACGTGATTTCCAGATGTAAAAAATTGTATGCCAGCTCGCTCCATTTCTTCAACCGATTTTTCTGAAACACCAATGCCATGCGATAAATTTTCAGCATTTGCCAAAATTAAATCTGGTTTATATTTATCTCTTAATCCAGGCAATATTTCCTTTACGGCTTCGCGTCCCGGTCTTCCAACGATGTCTCCTATAAAAATTATCTTCATGTTGTCATTAGTTATCAGCGGGGATTTCTAAAATAGCTTTTGAGCAAGCGGATTTCAGAATATCATATTTCATAAGTTTTTTAAAATTATTTTAAACATATTCAGTATGATGCATTTGTCCTTAACGATCTTTGAAATGAAGAAAATACTATTTGTTTTTTATTTGCTTGGCTCATTTTTTAGTTCAAATCTTACTCCGAATACGTATGTCTATGATTTACCTGAGGGTATTGTCGATATAAATACGTTTTCTGAAAATGGGGTTTTGACACTTGTGAGTAGTCAAGGAAATGGTGTAGACATTTATGTTGATTTTGAAAATGTCGACATAGATGACAGAATTGGAACTTTGGAGCAGGAGTGGGTAGTCAAAGAGATTTTAAATCTCAAAAATGGTGAAAATGAGTTTGATCAATCAGTTAGCGATGTTTTTAAGCTGAACGTTGATGACAATTCTACATTATCACCTGTTATTTCGATCATTTTAATGTGTAAAAATGACTACATGTTGGAGGCGTATTTTGTAAAACCCGAAAATCTTCAAGGGTATAGTGCTTTTGAAGATCAAATTCTAACTGTGCTTAGCACAATTGAAAAAGGAGACGTAAGTCATGAAAAGACATTCTTTGGGTATTTTGATCTGCTTGATAGTATCGACAACGGCATTTAATGCTAATGCAAAGCCAATGATCTTCCTTCCATTTCAGTTTGGAAGTTCTTGGTATGTCACACAAGGCCAAGGAGGGAGTTTTTCGCATCAAGGGAACCAATATTATGCGTTTGATTTTAATAAAGGTTCCAACGTGAATTCTTCCTCCAACCCGGCTTACAACCAACCTCTTTACTCCCCAGTTGACGGGGAAATTATGGAGCTTCGAGATGGGATACGCGATTTCCAGAATAATACAAGTTCTAATGCTGATAATCATTGGGGCTGGGGCAATACTCTGGTCATTAAAGATAGCGGCGGAACTTATCACATTCGCTTATGTCATTTCAAATATGGATCAACCAGCCATCTGCGTGTTGGGGATTATGTGAATCGCGGGGATTACATAGGAAGGCTTGGACAAACTGGCTTTTCAACAAGTCCACATTTACATATTCAAGTAATGACGAGCGTACGTGGTTCGTCAGTTAATTTCCGCTTTGTTGAAGGGGATTTTAAGTATGGCGATTGGGGGATTTCACGAGTGAGTTCAAGAGTTTCAGCTTTTGACGATAATGGGGATGTATCGCTTAGTGATGATTTCACATATGCCTCTATTTATGGCTATGGGTCTTGGTCGCTTTACAGTACTTCGTATCAGACCTATACCGGCTCGAATTACCGTAAACATCGCGTGACTAGTTCTACGGATGCCAGCTATTTCAAGTGGACATTTAGAGTCACCACCTCTGGATATTATGTGATTTACGCAATGATTCCGGAGGATTCCGCCAATGAACCAAGCGCAGATTATTATTTTGGCACAAGTAAGGTAAAAACAGTGGATCAACGTTACGGTGAATTTAGTTATATAACTACAAAGTATATGAGTGCTGGTAGTTATTATTATGTTAAAGTTAAGGGCAAAACCAAGTATAAATATTTGGTTGCAGACAGTCTGATAATCAGACGGATGTAAAGTTTTCAAAAAAAGTAGGAGGAAATCTAAAGGGGCATATTGACTACAATTGATATTGTCCCTTTTTTTTATTTATGAAATTTTCTCGATGGGCGCTATTGAAAGGGCTAATTTTTTAATTCCTACAGATGGGTCCTTAAATGCAACTGTTGCGACATCGCCTTGTACACTAACTATCATACCTTCACCAAAGGTTTTATGTGAAATCTTATCTCCGTCATGTAGGCCGTGACTTGATACAGCTTTTGATCGAGATTGATTTTCCAATGGAATTGGCTTGTTCCCAAAACTAACAAGTCCATTAAAACTTTTCATTTGGTTTGCATTTCTTTCCCCAATACGGACTACAAGTTCCTCCGGGATATCATTGATAAATTGTGATGGTGGATTGTACTGTGCTTCTCCATATAGCATGCGATTTCGAGCATACATTAAGTACAAATCGTCTTTGGCTCGAGTTACGGCTACATACATCAGCCTACGCTCTTCTTCAAGTTGATCTGGTTCCAACATACTGCGTGAGTGTGGGAAAATTCCTTCCTCTAGCCCAACAATAAACACAGTATTAAATTCAAGTCCTTTTGCCGAATGGACAGTCATCAAAATAACGGAATTTTCCTTATCATCCATACTGTCTATATCTGCAATTAGCGCAATTTCTTCAAGGAAAATTGCAAGAGAAGTTATCGCATCAAGTTCATCATATTTTGCAGAAACTGACATTAGCTCAGCGATATTTTCATATCT
>JAHJMX010000087.1 GCA_018821175.1 Patescibacteria group bacterium | reverse complement strand
TCTCCCATTGCAATAATCATAAACAACTTTTGAGTTGATCCAAGGAAAATTGCGCTCAACCCAAAAATAGCGCACAGAAGATATATAATAATAAGTGCTTTCCTATCACTTAATCCAACTTCCAAAAGCCGATGATGTAAATGTTTCAGATCTCCTTTCATGGGCGATTTTTTCGATAAAATTCGACGGATAATTACCCAGAAAGCATCTAAAATTGGGAATCCAAGAACCAAGAATGCAGTTGCAATTTTTCCCCCAGAAAAAATCGCCATAACAGCCAACAAAAACCCCAAAAACATTGTTCCAGTATCCCCCATTAAAATCTTGGCAGGATAAAAATCAAAAAACCAAAAAGCTAAACATGTCATAGCAACAACAATTGCAAGCGTTGCAACAGTACTTTGATCAATAAGATTATGGTTCCCAATACTCAAAATAAACATTGTTAGAGCAGCAATAAAAGTCACTCCACTAACAAGGCCATTCAATCCATCCAAAAAATTCATTGTATTTACTACCATCACAATCCAAATAATAGTAAAAATATCAGCAAAAATCATAAACTCTACCGTAGTAAATCCAAAAGGAATCTCAATTGCAAATTGGTTAAGTTCAATTACGCCACCTAACGGATTTGTTATTGAATCAATCCCTATGCCAGAAACAACTATTGTCAATGCAGCAAGGATTTGTACCGACAAACGAATAAACGGATTAATATTTTTCAAATCATCCAAAAAACTTATTCCAGCAATCATAGCTCCACCAATTAAAACCCCTAATAATCTCTTGTCGATAGGTATAAAAATCAAAAGTGTAATAATGACTACGGCAAAAATCACAAGCCCACCATAATAAGGGATCGGAGCTCTTTTAAGATCATAATTCTCAGGCCTATCCATCATTTTCCACTTCGGGAAAAATTTCAAAGCAAACATTAAAAGAATAATAGTAGCAAGAAATGAAAATACAGCTGGATAAATATAATTAATCATAATTTTATGAATCGATATTTAACTTTTTCTTAAATTTTAAAACTTGCCCTTGGGTACCTTGAACTTTTTCTAAAATTCCAACAAGCTTATTGTTAAAAATTCCGGAAAATATTTCAACATCTTTTTTTGCATTTTCACGAAAAATAGTTTGCCCAAATCCCAATTTATCAACTTCCTCTGCAGACAAATCAATACTTGGAAAATTTTCGGCAATTTTCTCTAATGGCAAAATTGCAACCTCAATACCTTTTTGTTCAATTTCATCCAGGTTATAAGATTCTTCTAATTTAAACTTACCAACTCTAGTTCTATTCAAATCACTCATATAAGCTCCTGTACCAAGCTTTTGGCCAAGATCATGAATAAGAGACCTTATATAAGTCCCACTCCCACAATCAACATTGATAACAAGATTTGGGTAGTTATATTCCAAAATTTTTATATTGTCGATTGTGATTTTACGGCTTTTCATTTCAAATTCCTCCCCTTTTCTAGCTAAATCATAAGCCTTTTTCCCATTAATCTTAATAGCAGAATACTTAGGAGGAATCTGATCAATCTCACCCATAAAACATTTTAAATGTTTCTCAATTTCATCTAATTCAGGGACTCTAGAATCAAAAGGAGTAATCTGCCCATCGGCATCATATGTACTTGAAGTCGCACCTAAAACCATTGTAGCTTTATAACTCTTATCAGCTTTCATTAAAAATTCAATCAACTTTGTTGCTTCAGCAACAGCGACAACCAAAACCCCTTCCGCAATCGGATCAAGCGTCCCCAAATGTCCCATTTTCTTAATTCCAGAAATTAGCCTAAGCCGCCTTATAACATCAAAAGACGTTATACCTTTAGGTTTATTTATATTCAAAAATCCATAAATCATAATACGTATTTAACCTTCAAGACATACATTTTCTTTTGATTCTTTCTTCCCATTATCAATTTCAACAATAATTTCCCTACTCAAAAGTTCTCTAACAACATTTCTGTCATCCCATGGAATTTTTTGTCCACCAATCATTTGCACTTCTTCACACCCTTTTCCCGCAATCAAAACTGAATCCCCTGCTTTTGCCATAGTAAGTGCGAGTCTGATAGCCTCATATCTATGTGGAATCTTCCATAATTTTTCTCCTTCTTTACGTTTAATCCCACTAGCCACATCATCAATAATACCAAGTTCACTTTCCTCATATGGATCATCATTAGTCAAAATAATATAATCAGCGAATTCATCTGCAAGTGCGCCCATTCTTGGCCTTTTCCCTTTATCACGGCCTCCTCCTGTCGCTCCAAAAACAATATAAACTTTTCCAGTCGTAATCTTATTATACAAAGATAATAATTTCTCTAATGAATCTGGTGTATGAGCATAATCAACAACAATTGAATATGGTTGACCACAATCAATCGGCTCCTGTCTGCCAGGAACGCCTTTTGCTCGCTCTAGCCCAAGCTTAATAAAATTAATATTAATGTTATTAGCTAATGCAACTGTTGCTGCAGCAAGGGCATTCGAAATATTAAATTCACCAGATAAATTCAAATTAATCTCTATCTCATTATTAGGCACATGTAAAATAAAATTAGATCCACCAGCATTTAATTCAACATCAGTGGCAAAACAAGTCCCTCTTTTCATCCCATAAGTATATTTTCTATCAACAATAAATTGATCAAAATAAGCAAAATTCGGATCATCCAAATTTACAGCAGAAACTTTTGAAATCCCAGGCTTACGCTTCGATCGATTTAATCTCTTGAATAAACTCCCTTTTGCCTGCAAATAAAGTTGGAAACTTCCGTGATATTCAATATGATCTTCAGTTACATTAGTAATAACAGCCGTGTCAAAATTAATACCAAGTACACGAGATTGCGTAAGTGCATGCGATGAAACCTCCAAAACACAATGACTACAACCAGCCTTTACCATTTGTCTCAACATTTTTTGCAAGACAAAAGGACTCATAGTCGTCATTTTATTTAAATTAGTCCATTTTTTATCTCCAATTTGAAAATTAATAGTCGATGCCAAACCAACCTTATACCCAGCTTCTTCCAAAATTATAGTAATCAAATTAGCAGTGGTGGTTTTCCCATTCGTTCCTGTAACACCAATAACATTCAAACTTTTTGAAGGGAATCCATAAACAACAACTGCAAGTGCAGCCTTAAATTGATGATACAAAAGCCTAATTGGATTTGTATCTGAGATAAAACTTTTTAATTTATTTAACATAATTTTTGAAAATATTTTTAGCGATTTCGATGTCTTTAGTTATTTGATCAACTAATTCTTGTTCACCTTTGAATTGTCGCACATTACGGATTTTTTTCAATACCTGGGTAATCACATCTTCACCATATACATTCTCATTAAAGTCCAGAATATGGATTTCGCAAAAAATCTCATCACGATTATCGCTATTAATAAATTTATTTCCATGATGCATTACTCCGAAATATTCAACTCCTTTAATCTCAACAATAACAGCATAAATGCCATAATCAATATCTTCACTTACTGAAGAAATTCCTAAGTTAATAGTTGGGAATCCAATCCCGGTCCCCTTTTTTCCCCCAACTTTTACTTTTCCTACAATTTTCATAATTTGAACCATAGTCAGAGTTGACGAAATCTTGCAAATATTGTATAGTATACTGTGTGTACTAATACAATATTAACCTTTTAAAAATATGGGTCAACTACTAATGGCAGATTTTAATAAAGCAATGGAGGAAGAATTATCAAAAAGAAATTTGAATGACGCCAACAGTGAATCAATAAAAAAAATCAAACAAATGGCTTTCCGAGAGACTATAAAACTACCGAACCCTTCGATATCTGATATACAAGATGCAATCGATAAATCTATAAATAAAGTTCTTAATAACGAGAAGGCTGCATAAATACTGCGGCAATGATTAGCCAGAAAATTAAAGCTAAATCATTTTTCCAAATCTGTACATCCAAAACTCCGTGCAGCATTATATAAGTCAACATTACAAGACAAGCGAGCATTAAATTCCTTCTGTAATTAGATGCTGGTTTTTTGATTTGCATATAAGTCAAAACAACAATCCAAGTAAGCGAAATTACGCCCAAAAGGCCAGAATTCAACCAAGTTTCAATCAAAGTATTATGCGAATGTAGACGAACTTTTTCATATGGGATTTTGCCAAGCAATTCTTCCGCTTGTAACTCATAACGCTCAGCAAATTCACCAAGCCCAATACCAAATAATGGATTTTCTTGAATCAATTTAACTCCAACAGTCCAAATTTCAACTCTTGTTCCAATCGAAGTATGTTCATTCAATTTAGTTAAATTTTGGAACTTAGGTAGATTCAAAGCCGCGGCCATAACTCCTCCAGCAAATCCAATTAAAATTATAATTACAATCAACTTGTTTAAAAAAGATTTGTTCTTTTCCCTATTTGAATTAAATCGTTCATAAATAATATAAAGAAACAAAGCACCAAGAGCTGCCAAAATACCCCCGTAAGATTGAGTCAAAATGAGAGCAATGAACAAGAAAAAAAGCATAAATGCAATATAAATACGAAGTTCAAGCGCATTCCACTTCATATCTGCAGTCTCAACTTTTTCACTTAAAAAAGTTTGTATAAACCGCGTGGTCAAATAAACAAACACAGGCGCAATATACATAGCTAAATAGTTTGCCGATTCAAAAGGCCCAGAAATCCTAGCATCAATTGTTACATAATTCCCTGAAATGGCCTGATAAAAACCCCAGAACGCTAGCAATAAGGCTGATGCACTATAAGCATACATTGAAATTTCAATATCTTCATTACGTTTGAAATTCTTATATAAAACAAAGAAAAATAAAATCGGGATTATCACCCAACTCTTCAATATTCCCATTGCATGACTATATGAATCTCCTGGAACAATCAAAGTAGATATAAAACAAGCAACCAAAAACAATGAAATTGGGAAAAATATAGAACCGATAAATTCCTTAATTGGTCGTTCCTTACGCCCAATCATTGCATTGAAAAGCAAAAAAACTTTTTTTAAAGACGACTCTTCTTCACGATTTTCACTAGTAGGAAAAATCATTTCCCAAAATACAGGAACCGCAGCAATCAAAATCAAACCTTCAACAAAATAAATCGGGATTCCACCAAATTCAAATCTAATTAAATAAAGAGGCAAAAATATTGGTAGCAACAAACTCGTAATCTGGCGTCTGTAAACCAATGCAACAATCCAGACAATACACAAAATTGCATATAAAACGTACTCTAATTCCATGTTTGAATGGCGTTATATTTAGTACTCTTTTTTTTCAAGTTCAATCAAACCATAATCTCCATTCTGACGCTTATAAACAACAGTAAAAAGATCAGTATCATCATTCACGAACGCATAAAAATCGTGCCCCAAAAGCTCCATTTGCTCAATCGCTTCTTGCTCTTTCATTGGATGCAGATTGTCGTATTTTTTACGTTTAACAATTTGTTCAATCTCCTCTTGAGAAAGGCTATTCCCAGAAAGAGTTTCCAAAGTCGATTCTGGAATCCACTTCCCTTCTTTATCTCGTCTATGCTTTTTAGTTTTATAACGTTCAATTTGTTTTTTTAATTTATCAACAGCAAGATCAACTGTTTCTTCAATAGTCACACCCCTAACTTCTGCACGAATCACTGCATTTGGAACATACATTGTAATTTGAGTAGAAATTTTATTTCCATCAGTTTTGTTTGTATCATATTCAACATCAACACGAACAGAAGTAGCCTCATCAGCAACTCGTTCTTCATATTTAGATAAATTGTTTACTTTCTCTTCAATATATTCTTTTTGATTATCTCCAACATTTAACATGTGGCTGAAAATCTGGATTTGCATAAGATTTTGATTAAGAATTTTGATTTGGTTTGTAAATGGATTATATGATTAGACGATCCCTTTTGCAAGATCCTTAAGAACAGAATACGGATCTACGGCTTTTGTAACACCAGAAGCAAGCAAGACTCCAACGGCCCCAAGCTCAATTGCAATCTTTACATCTTCGCCATTTTTTACGCCTGCACCAACTAAAACTTTCCCATCACCAATAAGATCAACTGCCTTTTTAACAACTTCTGGCTGAGCAGTTGAAACAGAAATTTCACCACCAATCAATTCAGGGGGTTCGACGGCAATAAAATCAGGATTATATTTTGCAAGCCTAGCTCCCATCTCAGGGGTATTCGCACAAACAACAGTTGCGATTCCAAGCTCTTTTGCACGTTTAATTGATTCCTCAATAACATTTTCAGGAATTTGCCTTTCAGCATGATTCAAAAGTGTGCCATATGCCCCTGCAGCCTTTACGGCTTCGGGCAAAACATGGCCTGTCCCAGATCCGAATGAAATGGGGTCAATATGTTGAGCAAAAACAGGAATTGATACGGCATTCACAACAGCTTGAAGATCAACAGCTTGGACACAAACAGCAAAAGTTACCCCTGTTTCTCGAGATACTGTCTCGTGAATTTTAGCAAGTTCAACAGCCTTTTCCCCCACTGCAGACTCATATGCTTTAAAATTCACAATAATTACAGGTAATTCCATTTTGGAAATCAGTTAATTAATAATTCTTACATTTAACTTCAAACTTATTTTTACATTACTAGAAAAATCGCTCAAATAACAACGAATTTATACAATGCCGCGTTGACTTAATCCTTCTTTTTTGCTAAACTATATAGATAAATTTTCCAAAATATAAAAATAAACAATATGTGGCTTAGAACAAACATAAAACATTTCTTCGATTCATTGATTGGCATCGAAAACAACTTGTCTAATAAAGAAAATAGACTGATTTTCGCGGCCTCAGAAAAGCCAACTTCATCTCCTGAAACAAGGGAAAAACCTAAGCAAAAAGAAACAGAAAAAATAGTCGAGGAACTTATTGAATACAAGCACAGAATGGATAGCTCGAAAATTAATTTCACTACAGACAAGAATTCACAAATTGATACACCAAACCAAATAATCGATGAATTAACTAAGAAATTAGGATTGAATCCAAAAGAAAAAATTTACTTAACATCAGACATATCACAATTTGTTTACACTGAATCAGATGCAGCAAAACTATCTAATTGTGCAGTGGAAGTTTCCTATGAAAAGGGTAAGTTCACTTTGAAAAACACTGCAACTGGTTCCAAAGTTGAAGCTGACTTAAACAAAGAAAAATCAGCTTATTCAAAAAATATCAAAGAGTCTTTTTACAAACAAGCTGGAGATATTGAAAAAACTCGTGCAGAAAGAGATCAAGTAATTAAAGAAAACACTGCAGCACGAGAATCGGTCAGCGAAGGAATCGCAGGATATCCTCAATTTACAAGCATAATCAAAAATCGAAGCATACTAAAGAAACAAGCATCTGGTGAATACCTCGTTGATTTCTCGTATCCTGGAAAACCTGGGCGGATTAACAAAGCGCTTGAATCTAAAACTCAAATTCAAGACATAATTGACCTTGATAAACTTAATAACGTTCGAATTGAAATCACAATAACAAGAGCAAAAGATGGGAAAGTAATTAAAGCTCATTATGACATGACCAACGATAAAACAAAGACTATCGATGGGAAAAGAACATTTTTAGACGATACCGGAGAAAGAGTGACAATTTTCAATGGAGATAAAATCAACCTTACTAAATATGAAGTAACAGAAACTAATGCTCCGGAAGATTCTGAAGATAAAAAATTAAACAAAGATTTAGAAGATTTAAAAAATATGGCTGATTCAATAGAAACCCCTGAGGCAATTAAGGCAAGAAAAGAAGAACGAGAAAAAGCAATTCATCAATCGGATACTTATTTATGGGATGCTTACGATGAAGTTTTATTTAAGAATGGATATTTACCAGTTGCAACAGCATTGCAAGATAATATTGATAAAAATTGGGATAAAGTTCCAGATGCATTAGTAAATATACTTGGAAGTGAACCATTTAATTTATCGAGTGCAGATGCTAGAGACTATTTGAAAAAAGTAATTCAAGGAACTGGTGGAAAATTTGGAGGACAAGATAGTTGGACTGATTTAAACAGTAGAGTTTATGCAGAAGATTTTTTGAAATACAAAGTAAATGGTAAAAAATTATATCCAGGAGGATATGCTGAAATGATAAAAAAACATCAAGAATATCAAAAAAAAGACGAACCAACTGCAGCGGAAACAGCAGAATATGAGAAAATTGATTCGATTATTAATGGAATAGCTAGAATCTTGAATCAAATTGATGCAAACCAATTTGAACTACAAGTAGGCGAAAAAGAATCTGGAGCAGACCCATACCGCCCTATGCTTTCTGGAATTCCGCAAATCCAAGAAAAAGAGAAGAAATTTAATGGCTACACAACATATAATATATCTGACTTAGTTCATGCAAAAGAGAAAATTTCAACATCAGGATTGAAAATCAAAATTTCAAAACAAATGCTAAATGAGATACGTACTTTATCAGATGGTGGAGACGCAAAAACTCTATTTATGGCACATAGTTTTAGAGGCCTTGTTAAACAGAATTGTTTTCAGAAAATCGATGAAAATACCTATGTATTAACAAGCTTACCTAAAACAGGATGGGATATTGTCAAAGATGCAAAAAAGAAAGATGCATCAGAAGAATTAAAAACATGGGAAGATATTAGGGAAAAATTAGATAAAAGTCGTCAAGCTAGAAGATTTATATCAAAAATCTTTGATCCTACAAAGGAAGCAATGGCAAATGATATTAAAGAATTTAAAGTTTGGCTTTTATTTGGAAGTTTAAATTTGCATCTCAAAGGAGACGAGCGTGAAATAACAATGGAGAATTTAGGTGATAAAACAACCATAAAGGATGAGTTTGAAAAAACTCTATCACATAAACGCGGATATTTGGACATGATGAAAAGAACTTCAAATCGCGTAAAAAACACAACTATATATGAACCAAATCCAGAAAAAGTAAAAACAGAAGTAAATAAATATTTAGAATTCGGTTTATCAAAAGCATTTATGGAAATGCCAAAAGGTAAAATCCGAACTAATATTGATAAGATGGCCGCAGATTTTGGAATTTCATTCAATACTGGTGAATTAACAAGACCACTATCAGAAAATAGAATGGAAAATATGCTTATGTTTTTTGATAAAGTAAAATTAAGCAACATAGATCCATCAAGAATCAATGGAACTTATGCTAGATATATTAGACTTGGTTATGCAATTGATAGAAAAATCTGCATTGCAAACAATTATGAAAACAGTTTAGATCAATATTTATCTACAAATCCAAACATTAGCGCAATCCAAAAACTTGCGCTTAAGAAAGGTTGCCCAATAAATAAATTGAAAGATATTGAAAAAACTTGGATAGATAAAATCGAAGGTGGTATTGGACTTGGATTTGATACTACTACAGGAAAGTGGATGGGAGGCGTTGGGGGTGCATTGCCAATTGCAGAATGGGGAAAAGGGAAAAATCAAAAACTATACCTTGGTCTTGGAATTGGAGTTGCTGGGGGAAAACTTGGTATTGGTAGTGGGATTTTATACCAAAATAAACTTAATAAAAACTTTGTTCTTCGAGCATGGGTATCACCTACAACAGGTGGTGTAGCTGCTGGAGGAGAAATTGCATATCAAAGACCAGTCCAATGGACAGGAAATAATTATGAACAAGAAGTTGGTGTTGGATCAACAGTTTTCTTAACTCCAAATCCTGCAAACCTCTCTTTCAATGTACATGTAAGCGCTGGACAAAAATGGAATGAAGAAAAAGATAAAATCCAAGTGAAAGAAAAAGCTGATGCATTGAGAAAAATAGATAAAATTGAATCTAGTTTGAAAAATGGCGGAACTGATGAGGCTGCAAAAGCTATTTTGGAACATCCTACTTTTGGGCAATATGCTAGATATATAAGCAGCAAACATAAATTAAGTAATGAAGCCATCGTACAAATATATACAATGGCAAGAGATGAATGGAGAAATGCAGCGGAAGAGAACCGCCAAATTCCATTCTTCAAAAATTTTAAATTAATGGGATATGTTGGGAAAACTCCTGGATTGAATCCAATCCCATTCGGAGTTGGAGCATTAATTACATTTAGAATTCCTGGTACAGAAAAAACATATGTAATAAGAAAAGTTCATCCAAAATTCAATTATAAAAATCAAAGTACTTTGATGGATGAAGCAATCGCAAAAGAACTTGCTAAAAACAACATTAATAATTATACATTTGCCAAAATGGAAATGTCTGGAGAAAGTGGATCTCTTTATTTCTCACCAGAACATGGCCGAGCAAATATAAGTGCCACTGAAACTATTGGACAAAAAACTGATGAAAAAGAGGCAGTAATTGGTATAAAGAGTACTTTCCAAGCACTTCAACGTACTTTCACTAATGTTGGATTACATTCTGAACTTGTTCCAGTAAATCCTAAAAACCCGAAGGAAGGCAATTTGATTGCACTTACTCCATTACAAACTGAAGATACAACTTTGAAAATGTTGATGGATCCAGCGTTGAAGAACAAAGGACTCATTATAGACAAAGAAAATAACCGCATTTTGTTAAGTGCAAGTGCAGCAAAAAAATTGTTTATTACACGTGAAACATACAATTTCCCTTTCAAGAAACGTGGAGCAATGAATTTATCAATTATAACATTCAAGGCTAATCACGATAGATCGAGTGCAGAAATTGAAGAAGATTCACCTTCTTATATATCTAAGAGACCAGGTGAAAAATATACAATCGTAAAGGGTGAAATGAGAAGTCATGGTTACGATACAAATGTTATAACTCTAAAAGAATTCAACGATAGGCAAAACCCTACAGCTGTTATAGCAACTGATATTAATGGAAAAACATCGACTATTGAACTTACAAAAGAACAGCAACAACTTGCTAAAGAAATGAAGTTTGAAACTTTCAAAAATCTTACATTTGAATTTGATTTGAAAGAAGCTCAAGAATTAACAAACAGAATGAAGAGCGCAGTAGGAATTAACTCAGCGCCAGAAATTAAACATCATAAAGAAATTGGAGAATTTGCAGAATCTTGGTTTAAGAAAAGTGTAAATAAAAACAATTTCTTGAAACACATTTCAACTTCAAATCCAATAACTGAGGACGGCGAAAAAGCAAAAATGATGAAAGAATGGCAAAGAGCAAATCCTGAGTTCAGTGAGCAAGAGTTAAATTTGCTTTACTCAATTATGCTACATAAAGCATTCGAAGAATTAGATAAATACAGAGACGGGAAATCAAACTCTAAAGAAGCTATAAGAAGTGCTAGAACACTTGATATTGCTTTAAAAAGAAGAAATAGATTATTTAGAAATTATTTAACAAAACATATCGATAAATTTTTATCGAGATTGAGGAGATCTGACTCATATAAAAATGAGGTTGATAAATTATATCCAAAAGAAAAAATAAGTCGCATCATAAGCTTCATTATTCGAAATACAATGCCACAAACAATTGAATCATATAGAAAATGGAGTGCGCCAGAAAATGGTTCTGGCTTTCTAATGCCCGAAGGAACTAAATATGCAACTTGGACATTGAAAAATATAGGAGGACAACAAAAAGAATATATGCCATCAACATATGCAATTAAAAATCCTGAAAACTTTGAAAACGTTTTGAGGCTGGTCAACCCAATGAAACTAAAAATCACTCAACAAGGAAATGGTGAAGAAAATTTAGAAAGCGAAGCTGCTAAATTAATATTATCAATGTTGTCTCCGATTGAGGTTGCTGGAGGGAATTTGGAAACAAGAGAAAAGAGTTTCCTATATTCCGAACTTGCTTTAAGCGTTATTTCGATCGATTCAAAAGCAGGGAAAGCATCTCCAATGGTTGAAGTATTAGGAAGAAAAGTATATGAAGATTTAATAAAAATTTACGAAACAGGTAAAACAGGGAAACCTGGAGAATTAGAAAAAATTATTCAAGAGAAAGCGGAAAGTTACAAAATCTTTAAAGACATAGTTAAAGGTATTAGAAAAGCTCAGCTTGCTGGTGAAAAAACTTATAGTCATAAAGAAAAAGATAAAGAGTTCATCTTCACAATTAACACTGAAGTATATTCTGGGGCTTACAGAAAATGTGCTAATGGAACTGTAGCATCAAGACAAACTATCAGCGTTAAACTGGATAAAAAATACACAGCAGAAGCTGGCTGGGTCTCTGCTTCAAACGAGAAGGGAGTATCAGTAGATTCAGAATCTGGAAAAACTGATTCTAATATGACTGTTGCTGTAGGGGTTAAGGGACAGGGGGAAATAAGCAGAGATCATAGAAGAAAGAAAAATGATGTCCCAGATCGAAATACAGAAAAACCAAAAAATGAACCAGGTGAAAATTCCACTTCTCCAAAAACTGACACTGGAGAAAGCGGTAATTCAACATTCTAAATTATTAATTTAAATAAATAACATACTAAAAAATGAATGAACAATCTAAAAACAATACAAAGAATGTATTTGTTGTAGTAATAATCATAATGCTAGCAATTCTTGCTGGTGGATGGTACTACCTACAAAACCTTAATCCAACTTTCAAAATTGAAAGTGATCAAAGCTCATACTTCACAGTTGATCATCCAGAAATTCAAATTAAATTGATTAACAGAAAAGATGCAGAATCTGGGGAATTAACAGTTTCTTATGATACTGAAATCCTAGAACTTGAAGAAATTTTACCATCAAACGGAGTCACAAATAGAGAGATTGAAAATACTATAATCTTTGATCTATCAAAAGAATATTTGAATTCAAAAAATGAAATTATTGCTAAATTAAAATTCAAAGGAACAGCCGAAATTGGTGAAGCAAAAATTAATATTGATAAAGAGAAGAGTTCATTAATTAATGTTAACCAAGAGTTAATGCAAATAAATCTTGAGGAAAAAACAATCGAAATCGGGATTACGCCAGATCGCTCAGAAAACAAGATTTCAGATGAGAAATCATTTTAAATAATAAAAATATTCAATAATAAAACAAAAAAATGAAAACCAAAATATTCCAAATGAATAAGAAATTATACGTGATTGTAAGTATGATTATCTTATCGTTAACGATGACAAGTGCATCGGCAAACTTTGGATCTAGTGTAAGTACATCAGGCGATTGTTATGGACAAAACTGTGTCACTTGGCACAATAATGGGTATACACATACCCAATATCCATATGGTATCGATTTTGCAACTTTTAATGGATACAGTGATGCAAAAAAAGGCACAAGAAAATACGATGAAAGACAATTTATGTACATTCAAACAGATTTGACTTCTGCTGGGGTGCCTAACCCAACGCCTTGGGATTCATGGTCAAATTATAATTTTAATAATGGAACAAGTCATACAATCAATTTTGATAATTATCCAGATAAAAATGTTAAAGTTGGATTCTGGGGATACATGCACAATAATGGAGAAGCTGATCTTTGGGCTGCTGAAAACACATCAATCAAACTTTCTGGATGGTCAAGTGCAGTCCCACAAACAAGTTACACTCCAACATTTACAATATCTTCAAGTAATACAAAACCAAGAAATGTATGGTCTAATGTGCAACTAAATGGTAGTGAAGCATTTTCATTAGAACCAACAGATTTATACGTTTACAGAGAAGATGATAACTTTAACCTACCTGATTCATATCTTCAAAGCATTACACATGAAGGCCTTTCAATGAGAAGTCATGGGGATAACCCATCTGGGAAATTTGCTTCTTCAGAACTACATTATGTACTTGTATTTGTACAATTCACTGCAACCCCAGTAGAAGACCAACCTGGAGTTTGCCGTGACTTACAAATCACTCGCCCATCAGGGGCAAATGATGGACGTGGTTCATCACCTTATCCAACAATCACAACTGATGGAGCAGGGTTTGACGATGAAGAATTACAAATCAATGTTGATGCTGATCCAGGATCAGTAAGTGGATATATTTATACATCTTCTTACTCTAATTCAGAAGTAACGTTCAACAACAATACAAGCGGATGGATTTTGCGAAATAGTTATGATGGATCACAACAAAACTTTTCAGTTGCATTAAATGGAATCCCAAGAGCGGAATTAACTGAAACTATTACTGTCACAGCTCTTGATGAAAATGGTAATCAAGATCCAAATTGTCGTGATGCTTTCCAGGTTAAATCTACACCAGACACAGATAAAACATGTGCCGAATTAGAAACAGATCCTGGGAGAAATTTTTCACGCGATCTTGCTTTAAATGAAGAAATTGATATCAATATTGAAACGTTATTAGATACTGATGGAAATATTTATACAGAAGATGATGGAAGTCCTGCAATAATTAAATATTGTTATTCTGGTGATATTGAGTGGCGTGGCGATAATTGGGTACCCACTTCTGGAAATTGTGTGCTTGCATTAAGTAGTTATACTATTAGTGTAATCCCACGTGAAAATGGAACTATGAGTATTGAAGTAGTTTCAGATCCAACTAATTGTAATGATAGATTTACGTTAAATGAAGACGAAGGAGTGTGTCGTGATCTTTCAATAAATCAAAACACTTTCGATAACGACCCAACTTATAGTGCTACAGTTCAAACTGATCCAAATGGAATGAGTTATGATGTGCAGTGGACAGTTGAAAGAGATGGAAGACAAGTTTTAGTAGAAACAACTTCCGATAGTGAAATTGATTTGAACGATTATGGATATAACTTTAATGCTGGAGATATTTTAAAAGCTGAAGCTATTAATATTAATGATCCTAATAATAACTGTGTCGATGAACTTAATAGTGAAGATGAAGTTTGTAACTACTTCGAACTTGATAAGCCAAGCTTCGAAAGAGGTTATGATGAAGAGATTTGTTTCGATACAGACTGGGATTATGTAAACCGTTTGGAATACGAAACTAGCGATGGAAAAGATGGGTATATTACAAGAATCGAAAACGACTGTTTCATATTAGAAAGCGATGTCACAGAAGAAGCTGACTGGGTAAAAATCTGGATCGAAGACTGGGAAGATGATTGTATCGACCAACTTGTTTATGAAGTTAATCCACCAAATTTTGACAAAAATGTTAGAAATTATGGAGCTTCATATTTCTCACAAAGTGCTATCGCTAACTTCAGCGATGATTATGTTGAGTATGAAATCAAATACACACATTACAATCCTGGAGTTCAAGATGTTGAGATAACAGACACAATAGGACGCGATGGATATATACAAGGATACCTTGGAAGTGCAAACGGATCTTACGGTGAAGAAAGTGGTCGAATTTACTACATAGATGGATCAATGATTGTAACTTTGGATGAAAATGAAATCCAAACTTGTGATTATTACATTGATGAATATGGAGATACTGATAACTTTGATGAAATGATGAATGAAACTGTTTGTTATTATGGAAATATCGGAGATGTAAATGGAATTACAGTTCGAAATGTCCCTGACAGACAAGAAATTAGAGTTACATATCATGGAGATATTCAATCTGAAGTAAATCCAGAAAGTTGTACAGATCCAAACAGTCCACTTAATACATCTGGAATTTGTGGTGAGGTTTATCCAAACACAGCAAGATTCGAAGACGATACAGATAGTGGAGATGATAACGCTGAGCTTACAATCCCTTGTCCATATATTATTATCCGCGCAGGTGGAGATGTAATCTTAGAAAATCCATTTGATTATGGAGTTGATACACTTTCATGTGCAGATATTAATAACGTAGATGTACCAGTAGTTGTAGTAAACAATCCAACTCCAAACGCAATCGTTTCAACTGGTGGAGAAGACACTAGCGCAATCCCTGTCTTTACTGATCGAATTTGTAAAGAAAGTGGTGCTCCTGGTTATGAAGGAGTTGATAATCTATCAAGTTTGATTTGTGAAATTAATTTAGAAACTTCTGCAGATCTTACTCAAGCCGCTATCGTTCAAAATATAAATACAAACAAGGAACGTATTTCGAGATATGAAAGTAATATGGCTGGCATCCCAATAGTTGGAAGTGAGTCAATGTTACCAGAATCAAGAAATGGAGTTTATTACAAAAATGATGGAGACTTAGTTTTCGGAAATGGTAGCAATGTTGAATTCACTAAAGGTGCAAAAACATTTATAGTTGAAGATCATGATGTAATTATTAAAAACAACATCATTTACAAAGATGCTGAAAATGCGATTGCTGACCCAAGAAATATTGCGTCAATTTCAATCATCGTTATCAATGGAAGTATTATTATTGGAGATAATGTAACTGAAACTTCTGGAGCATTCTTCGTTCAAGAAGGGAAAAATTCTGGAAGTGGAATGCTTTGTGAAGAATTACCATCAACATTTGCAAAATGTGATAAAACTGCAAAAGAAGGATACAATAGCAAGCAATATGTACATTATGGATCAATTTACGGAGATATCGAGCACCTGTTCAAATACAGAACATATGCTGGTGATCCAACAGTTGATGCCGGAGCAGTTGTAATTAGATTCGATAATAGAATTTATTTAAACACTCCTCCAGTACTTGGAGAACTTGTAAGCATTTCTCAGAAAACTTACTAATAATTCTCATCGAGAAAAATAATTAAATAAAAGAGCCTTGCGGAATAGCGAGGCTCTTCTTATAATTGCACCCACTAGGAATAAATGTTTTTATTTAAATCGCTTCATTTATATGGCAGAAAAAAAGAATGTGTATTTATTCTTTGGAGAGGATACTTACTCAGCAAATCAAAAAGTTAAATTTTGGCGAAATGCTTTTGAACAAAAGCATGGCGGAGATATGAATATCGCTATCCTAGAAGGCAAAAAACTAACTTCTTCAATTTTAGAAAGCGACATACAATCAACACCATTTTTAGCTGAAAAAAGATTGATTATAGTAGAAGATTTCTTGAGTAGAGGAATAAAAGATGAGCAAAAAAAAGTTGTAGATGTTTTAGAAAAAAACTTACCAGATTTTTGCGTAATTGTTTTTATTGAAAATCAATTGCCGGACAAAAGATCATCCCTTTATAAAAAATTAAATAAAGTTGGCCACGTAGAAGAATTCAAATTACTTATGGGAATTCAGCTTACAAATTGGATACAAAAAACTGCTATAAAAAACGAACTAGCATTATCCCCTAATCTAGCTGATTACTTAGGGAGAGTGGCAGGAAGTGATTTGTGGAATTTGAGTAATGAAATCAATAAATTGAAAACTTACAGCCAAACAAATCAAATTACAAAAGAAGTAATTGATAATCTAGTACATCCAAATTTAAGCACTTCAATTTTTAAATTTACAGATTTTTTAGCACACAAAAATGTAAAAGGTGCAATAAATACAATGGATATTTTGATGGAAAGTGGTGAAGAAATTGTAAAAATTATTTTTATGATTGTTAGACATTTTAGAATTTTAATTCAAGTAAAAGATTTAATGAGTCGAAATAATCAAAAACCAGAAATAATTTCAAAACTCAAACAACATCCGTTTGCAATAACACAAATGATGCAGCAAAGCCCAAATTTTTCTTCAGAAAAATTACGAGAAATTTATAAATCACTTTTGCAAATCGATATTGATATGAAAAATGGAAAAATCAAGATTTTAACAGATGACAAAAAAGAATTACTTCTTGCGACACACCAATTCATTATTAATGTGTGCAAATAGAAAAAATTATCTAAGAAACTGATTTTTCATAAGCTCTCGCAATTTGGAAAAGCCGTGATTCTTCAAGCTGAGGAACAGCAATTTGCATTCCAATTGGAAGGCCTTTTGAATTTTTACCACATGGGACAGAAATTGCAGGACAACCAGCAGCAGAAACTGGAATCGTTAGAACATCAGCCAAATACATCATTAGTGGATCAGATATCTTATCCCCAATTTTGAAAGCAGTATACGGGACAGTAGGACCAACAATAGCATCAACTTTCTGAAAAGCTTCCTCAAAATCTCGAATAATCAAAGTCCTAACCTTCTGAGCTTTTTTATAATAAGCATCTTTATAACCAGCGGAAAGCACATAAGTCCCAACCATAATTCTACGCTTAATTTCATCTCCAAAACCTTCCCCACGAGCATTAAAATAATAATCAACCAAACCATCTCCTTCATTTTTCGGTCTATGTCCAAAACGGATTCCATCAAAACGTGCTAAATTTGCACTTAGCTCAGCAGGCATAACAATATAATAAAACGCAACCGCATATTTTGTAGAAGGAAGCGAAATATTGACGATTTCAGCTCCTTGTTTTTCGAGTTCTTTCACTGCATCCATAACAGATTGTTTTACTTCCGGATCAGTATCATCAGAAAAATATTCTTTTGGTATCCCAATTTTCATCCCACTAACGCCATTTTCAATTTTCTCTAAATAATTTGGCACATCTGCATGTAAAGTTGTTGAATCTAAATTATCAAGACCAGCAATCGCCTGAAAAACAATCGCCGTATCACGTACATTTTTAGCAAGTGGAGCAACAGTATCAAGTGAAGAAGCCATGGCAGTAACTCCACTTCTAGAAACACGCCCATAAGTTCCTTTCATTCCAACAATTCCACAAAAAGAAGCTGGAGCTCTAACTGAACCTCCAGTATCAGTCCCCAAAGTATATAAACAGGAATTCACAACAAGCGCAGCTGCAGATCCACCTGAAGATCCACCGGAAACATATTCAGGATTATGTGGATTTTTTGTAACCCCATAATAACTATGCTCAGTCGATACGCCACATGCGAATTCGTCCAAATTAGTTTTTCCAATCATCACCATCCCAAGATCACGAAGTTTTTTTACAACTGTTGCATCATATGGAGGAACAAAATCATCAAGCATTTTCGATGCGCAAGTTGTACGCACACCTTTTGTATTAATCAAATCCTTAATACCAACTGGAATCCCCTCAAGAATCCCAATCTCCTCCCCTGCTGCAATTTTCTTATCAACTTCCAATGCCTGTTGTAAAGCTTCTTCTTCAGAAATCGTAATAAAAATATTTAATTCATCATTTGATTTCTTTGCATTATCAAGAAAAGCTTTCGTCATGTCTACGCAAGAAATTTCCTTGTTTTTAAGCGCTTCATGCGCACTCTCAATTGTAAGATTTGAAATATCCATAATATATTTACTGACTAATAACCTGTTTAACTAGGATTTGTTTACGTTCTTTCGGCAATTTAGAACTTAAAAGTAATTTTGCTCCATCAACTTTTTTACAAATTTCATCTTCTTCTGTCACATTTTCAAGCCCCGTAACCTGAGATGTCTCAACTACATAAGATGTATCAATATCATTTAAAACCTCCATATAATCAAAAATACTAGAAAGCTGACCAGCAAATCTTTCTATTTCCGCATCAGTGAGCTTAAGCCTTGCGAGCTTTGCAACATGTTTAACTTGATCTTTTGAAATCATAAAATAAAATTAATACCTTGATCAGTCTAACCGAAACTAAGAAAAAAGTTAATATTCTTTTTCAAAGCTCTATATAGTATAATAGCTTCGGAATTCAGGAAGTTTTATACTTGTATACTCAAATTAATGAAAACGGTTAAAAACATACAAAAAATCAGCATTGTATTTTTCGGGATTACAGGGAGTTTGCATATTCTTGCATATTTAATGATTTTAAATGAAATTTTCCCAGAAATTTCAATGGCAATGCGCGATATTCTTCAAATCCCATTCGTTATTTCAGCCGTAATATACGCTTTCGTTAGCTTTAAATTAAGCATTAGTACAAAAGAAGAAGAAAATAAAATCACAAATATAATTTTCGCCATTTTTTTGTTAGCCCTCATGGTAGGACTAATTTATTTACAACTTTTTGTCCCCGATAGAATATAATGTCACAAGAAAAACAAGAAAAAATAGTTATGGTATTTGGCACATTTGACGTTTTTCATGCTGGTCACGATTATTTTTTGAAACAAGCAAAAATGCTTGGAGATTATTTAATTGTAATCGTAGCAAGAGACCACACGGTAAAAAATGTAAAAAATGAATATCCAAAACATAATGAAAAAGATCGTTTGCAGATAGTAAAAAATAATGGAACTGCAAATAAAGTTTTACTAGGTGAAAAAGATGACAAATATAAAGCAATTAAAAAATACAAACCAGATATTATTGCTTTAGGATATGATCAGTTCGTATTTACATACAATTTAAATAAGATGATAATTGACGAAGGGATGAACACGAAAATAATCAGACTCGAGTCATACAGACCAGATATTTACAAATCAACATTAATCAAATCTCTCGATGAAATTGATGAATAAATTTAGAAGAAAAAGCAAACATCATTCTATTTTAGAATCGATTTCAAGATCAATGAAATTGAGTCTTTCAAATATATGGCGAAATAAATTCCTTACAATTGCTACAGTTTTAGTAATGGGGATTTTGATTTTCATTTTCAATATAATTATTGGAATTGATTTCGTAACAAAATCTGCACTCAATGATTTAACTCAAAAAATTGACATAGTAGTTTATTTAAAAGATGACGTCGAATATTTCCAAATCCAACAACTAACAAGCGAATTACAGAACTTGAATGGCGTAACTAATGTCGCATACACATCAAAAAAAGAAGCCCTAGAAATGATTGCTGCAACACATCCAAAGACAGCAGATTTTTTAAGCCAATATGGGATTGAGAACCCATTGCCACCGAGTTTAAACATCACTACAGAAAGGCCAGAATTACACAGCATGGTAAAACAATTTTTGAACCAAGAAAAATACAGACCACTTCTAGCTAACATAATCACAGAAACTGATAACCAAAATAATGCAACTAATGCAGTTACAAGAAATTTAGTTTCACTTTCAAATACAACAAATCAAATTATATTTTGGGTATTTATAGTTTTTATTATCGGCACAGTTTTGATTATTTCAAATGCGATTCAACTAACTATATATAATAGACAAAGAGAGATTTATATCATGAGACTTGTTGGAGCAACTCGAGGATTCATAAGTCTACCATTCTTATTCGAAGGAATGATATATGGAATCTTATCAATGGTTATTGCAACAATTTTGATTTTATTACTTGCAACTCAAGTGCAGGTTGCCCAAGTTAGTATTTCTGAATATTTGAATGAACTTCCTTACATAGCAATATTTTTTGTTGAACTTGCAGCGGCAATGTCTCTTGGAGTTTTATGTAGTTTTATAGCAGTATTCAGATATTTAAGAAGCAAATTAACTCATAGCTAAAATGCGTTCACGTTCATGTGAAGTAAACGGTGTTATAATAAAGCTAATGGAGCTTGGGGAAAAAGATTATTTAGTCACAATAATTACCCCAACCCACGGCAAAATTCAAGTTCATGCAAAAGGTGCACGCAGAATTGAGAGTAAATTTACTGGGCATTTAGATCTTTTAAATGTTTGCCATTTCCAGCTATATAAAAGTCCGCGAAATTACATAATCACAGAATGCCAACTAATTCAAAATTATGATCATTTTAGAAAAAATCTAGATAAATTTTATATAAGTAATGAGGTCGCAAAAATGGCATTTAGATTCACAACAGAAGAGGAAGAAAATTCAGCAATATATGAATTATTAATCAATACATTCCTTGCTCTAGAAAATAATGAGAAAGAAAATCTTATTTTGGAAGCATTTAAAATAAAACTTCTAGGACTTTCAGGAATCATGCCAGACCTTCACGACATCAAAGATACAGAATTCATGCACATCGATATAAGATTGAAAAAACTTCTAAACTTCTTACTCAAAAATCCTTACGAAGATATCATTAGGCTTTATCTCGAAAAGCATGACCAAAATACACTCCAAAAAACAACTACTGGATTATTAGAATATGCTGCCTAAATCCATCTAGCACTTATATACCTCGCTGGATCCATTGCTTGAAAAACTTTACAACCTTTTTTGTGTATTGTAATTGCTGTTCCTCGAGTAACATATGCAACAATTGGCTGTCCAAAATCTGGGCTACAACACTCGGCAATTTTCGTCGGCAAACCAATTTCATTTCCAACCATAATATATTTAGAAACATTAGCTATATCAGCTGGTTCAACTCTTTGCAGACCAGTGGCCACGTCATCTTTTTCCTTAGCATGTTCATCAACATATTCATCCCCCATCAATTCACGCACAGAAAAGACTTTTTTAATGACAGTATAAGGAAGCATTTTCCCTTGCCCAATTTGCCTAATTAAATCTTCTCGTTTTTTTAGAGATAAATCTCTTTTTTCATAATTACGTAAAATCGAAAATTTTGGATCAAGTAAATCCTTCCCAAATTGAGCCAATTTATCATTTAAAATATCGCGTCCATCTTTCAAATGTTGTTCACGATCAAAATTTGTAAAATAATTCTTGATTTTATTTCGCGCATTAGAAGTCTTCACGAATGAAAGCCACTCAAGCTTAGGCCGACCATCAGATTTAGTCTGAATCTCCATTACATCACCATTTTTCATTTCATAATCAAGTGGAACTATACGCCCACTAGCTTTTGCCAAAAAACATCTTTCACCAAGATCACTGTGGACTGAATAGGCAAAGTCTATTGGAGTAGAACCAATTGGGAAATCCCTCACATCACCATTTGGAGTAAAAACAAAAATTCGATCCTCAAATAAATCAATTTTTAATTCCTTCAAAACATCATCATCATTTTGCCCCCCAACTTTTGTACTCACTCTTTCCAAACTTTTAATCCACTCAACATGTGCCCTCTGTTTATCTTCAGCAGACTTTGTATCCTTGTAATTAACTGATGTTCCTTTAGATTCTTTGTATAACCAATGTGCCGCAATCCCATATTCCGCTTCATCATTCATATTTTCAGTACGAATTTGGATTTCAACTGGCTCCTTCGAAGAATGTTTAGCTAAACCAAGAACAGTCGTATGTAAACTGCGATATCCATTAGGTTTTGGGAAAGAAACATAATCCTTAAATCGTCCTCGAAGTGGCTTCCATTGCCTATGAATACTTGAAATTAAATTATATAAATTCTCAACATTTTCACTCCCATCTTTATTTAATATTGAAGGCAAAATGATACGCAACGCAAAAATATCATG
>JAHJMX010000086.1 GCA_018821175.1 Patescibacteria group bacterium | reverse complement strand
GACTATCTTGCCCAAGGCCTACTAAATAATCACTTGGAACATCGCCCATAATATGTTTCAAATGTTCATAATCTTTTTCACTCGTAATTTTGAAATTATGGTCTGAAGCGCGCAAGATTTCCACTTTATAATCAGCTTTTTCTGCAAGCATCGCTTCATCTGTCATACTTGAGTAGTCGCTCCCAACTTTGCTTAATGCGTCTGTGAAAACTTCATAAGTGAAACATTGAGGTGTTTGTGCTCGCATGAAATACTCGCGATTGTGAGTTTTTACGATTTTTGTTTTTTGAATTTCCTTGAGCGTGTCTGTGACTTTGTGCGCGACAATACAAGCGCCATTGCTTTTGGTTTTTTTGATTAATTTTGTGATTTCTTCAAATGTCACAAGTGGATTTGCTCCGTTATGAATCAAGAAAACATCCTTTTTGCTAGGTTTTAAATTTCTTTTTGCATAATTGAAACCATTTAAAACGCTGTCAGCTCGCTCATTCCCACCTGTTACAATCCGAATTTTTTTCGTCTTAGAATTTCCAGGAAAATACTGCTTAATCAAATTTGTAATCGCTAGCTCTGTCTTTTTTTCCACAATTAAAACAATATAATCAACTTTTGGATGATCATAAAAAGCAGTAATTGTGTAGTACAAAACTGGTTTCCCGAGAACTGGCAAAAACAATTTATTTGTTTTGCTGTTCATTCTTTTTCCAGATCCAGCAGCGGCTATCAATGCTATATTCATTTGCAAATTTCGTAATAAGAAAGTTTCTCAACTTTGCGTGAAGTTTACCGTTTATTTCATGCCAATGACAACTCCAAAATCGCCGGCAAATCTTTTTCCAGCGCGGTATGAAAAGAAAGTGTCATTATTGCAAACTGTACATTGTGCGGGTAGTGCGATTTGCGCTTCTGGCACGCCAGCTTGTATGCATTGGTCAACACTCATTTTCCAAAAATCAACATGCTTATTTGGCAAAATATACTCGCGCAAATCGCATGGTAGCTCGTTTTCCGGATCGGAAAACTCGCTACAACACGTCCCAAGTGATGGAGAAATACCAACATAAATATTTCGCGGATCACTACCCATTTCAACCATCTTCAAAATAGCCTCTCCGATAATGTTTTGAGCAGATCCTTTCCATCCGCTATGTACGCCTGCAACTATTTTTTCAACTGGATCATAAATCATTACTGCCTGACAATCTCCTACTTGTACCATCAGATATAAGCCTTTGGTTGCTGTTATCATGCCGTCATACCCTTCGATGTCTTGTGTCAAAAATTCATCATCAAGTGGTTTTGCAATGTCAAGAATCTTTCTTCCATGTACCTGGGAAACGGCAATTAAATTTTTTCTATCAATTCCAATTTCTTTGCATATCAACTCTCTATTTCGATTTACATTTTCATTTTTATCATCACATTTATAACTCACATTCAAACTTTCATATGCTCCAGAGCTCACCCCGCCATTTCGTGTAAAGACACATGCGAAAATTTCTGGGAACTGTTTAAATATATCAAATTCAAAATATTCCAAAGCCATATAATGTGCTGTTAGGAATCAAAATTATTGTAAAGTTTGCTTGATTGTAAAAGGCAATTCAAGTGCTAAATCTGTAGCGCTGAAACAGTTCCCTTTTTGTTTTGCTAGGAAATCTCCGGTGGATCCAGTAATAAAAGCTGCAATTTGAGCTGCATCGTATGGATTTGCTTTTTGTGCAATTAAAGAGGCAATAACTCCAGCAAGAACATCTCCGCTTCCACCAACAGTTAATCCTGCATTACCAGTTTTATTAAAGGCGATCTCTCCATCTTCTGAAGCAATAATGTCAATTGGGCTTTTTAGCAAAATATTAATTTTCATCTCAGTTGCGATAGTTCTAATAAACTTCACAAGTTCATCAATATCTTTATTCTCTTTTATTTCACGGTTAGTCAAACTCTCAAACTCATTTTTGTGCGGGCATACAACGATTGGTTGAGGTAGAGGGACTTCTTTTACAAGTTTCAAAACTTCGATTGCAGTTGAATCAAGGATTGTTGGAGTATGTAAGTTTTCAATTAATTCCAAAATTGCTCGCACAGTAACTTCACGATTGTGCATTCCTGGCCCGATTAAAATTGAATCGCATTTATCAGCAAATTCTAAAATCTCAGCAATTCCAGAATGTGTTAAATATTGTCCCGGGAATTTTTTTACAATAAAGTCCGGATATAGGCTTCTTGTAACGTCGAAATTTGATTCAGGCACAAACAAATAAACCAAATCAGCCCCACTGTATAAAGCTCCAAGTGCGCTTAATAAAGGGGCTCCATAATAGTCAATACTTCCACCAACGATCAAAACTTTCCCATTTTGACCTTTGTGTGAATCTGCAGATCTTTCTGGAAACATTTTTTTAACGTGCCCTCGTTTTAAATAATTGCCAGTTTTCATTAGCTAATGCGAAAAACAAATCGGGTGTCATTATATTAAAAACACTTGAAATACACAAGCAAAACTGTATTTTTGGTATTTTGTCAAAATTACTGTAAGTTTGTGAATACATCAAGCCCATTGTACTGCGCTTTTTCGCCTAGACGCTCTTCTATTCTAAGGAGTTGATTATATTTACAAACTCTATCAGTTCGACACAAAGACCCCGTTTTGATTTGCCCGGTTCCCATAGCAACTACGAAATCTGCGATTGTAGTATCTTCAGTTTCTCCGCTTCTGTGAGAAACTACTGATGTCCACCCAGCATTTCCTGCCATTTTAATTGCATCTATAGTTTCGGTTATGCTTCCGATCTGATTTAGTTTAATCAAAATTGAATTCGCAGCTTTTTCTTCGATGGCTTTCTTCAATCGTTTTACATTTGTTACGAGCAAGTCATCTCCAACAATTTGGATTTTTTTACCAAGTCTTTCCATCATAAGTTTCCATCCGTCCCAATCATCTTCATCGTGTCCATCTTCTATTGAAATTAAAGGGAATTTTGCAACCAATGATTCATAATAATCAACCATCTCTGTGCCTGTAAGTTCATGTTTTTCTCCATCAACTTTGATCATATATCGGTTTTTTTCTTTGTCGTAAAATTCACTTGCCGCTGCATCAATTGCAAGCATAACGTTTTCTCCAGCTTTATATCCGGCTTTATCAATTGCCTCAATAATCAACTTAAACGCCGCTTCGTTATTTGGAAGATTTGGGGCAAATCCACCTTCATCGCCAACTCCAGTTCCAAGGTCATGTTCTTTCAAAATTTTCTTAAGATTGTGGAAAATTTCAGATCCCATACGTAATCCTTCTGAAAAAGATTTCGCTCCAACTGGCATAATCATGAATTCTTGAATATCAAGTCCGCTGTCAGCATGCTTACCGCCGTTCATGATATTCATCATCGGCACAGG
>JAHJMX010000139.1 GCA_018821175.1 Patescibacteria group bacterium | reverse complement strand
CGATGTGCCTCTTTAGATAAGACTTGACCTTCACCAACTCTACTTACGCAGGTTAATAAAGGCGTTTTTTTGAAAAGAAAAGTTGCGGAAATTTACGGGCAAACACAATCGAGCTGAGTATCTCCATCTGTGTCGTACTGAGCACACACACCATTTGCACCACAGGTTTTGCCAAAACCTGGAAAGCAAGCATCCCCTACTATAGCTCCAAGAGGACACTCGTTAAGATACCCAGCACACGCTGCGTCTGCCTGACAAGCGGCATCAACGCAGTCGATATAGCCGTCGCCGTCGTTGTCAATACCGTCAGTACAATCTTCTACACCTCCACCGCCGCCGCAAGCTGAGCTTCCAGCGCAATCGGGATCGGCACAGTCAATATTCCCGTCGCCATCGTCGTCGATTCCGTTAGTGCAGTTTTCGGCTGGCTGGCAGTAAACACGATCTGCACAAACAGCGTCATCGCAGTCGGCCAGACCGTTGCCATCATTGTCCCACCCGTCATTGTATATTTCAGCGTTGTTACAGGCGGTATGGAAAGCACAGTCTGCGTCATCGCAATCAGACCAACCGTCACCGTCATTGTCATGGCCATCGGTACAGATTTCAACAGGATGGCAGTTGACGTGGTCGATGCACTGTAAGTCATCACAGTCCACATCACCATCGCCGTTATCATCAATCCCATTCGTGCAGTTCTCAGCCTGGGGCTGACACCGCACGTCCATGATGCAGTCTGCGTCCCCGCAGTCTGCGAAACCATCACCGTCGTCGTCCACACCGTTCCCGCAATCCTCCACGGGATTGCAGAGAACATGAGAGAAACAGTCGGGATCCAGACAGTCGGCCAAGCCGTCGCCGTCGTCGTCCATCCCACTTAAGCAAATCTCCTTGGGCTGACACATCGCGTACGATGCGCAGTCTGGATCATTGCAATCAACGAGTCCATCGCCGTCATTGTCGATACTGTCGTTACAGATTTCCTTGGGATCACAGTGGATCCGGTCAGCACAGTCTGCATCGAGGCAGTCTGCCAAACCATCACCGTCGTCATCCACACCGTTATAACAGTCCTCCTCGGGATTGCATATAACGAGACCATGACAGTCAGCATCGGCACAGTCGGCCAGACCGTCGCCATCATCATCAACGCCATTATCACATATTTCAGTGGGATGGCAGTTGATGTGAGAAGCGCAGTCTGCATCACTGCAGTCTATATCTCCGTC
Organism: Patescibacteria group bacterium; assembly: GCA_018821175.1. Lineage (GTDB taxonomy): Bacteria > Patescibacteriota > Gracilibacteria > UBA1369 > PNNO01 > JAHJMX01. The sequence continues at coordinate 1,188 of JAHJMX010000139.1, read as the reverse complement.
GCCATCGTCGTCGATACCGTTGGTGCAGACTTCGATTTGGGTTATTGGGACACAGTGCACATGAAATACGCAATCAGGATCGGCGCAATCAACGGACCCATCGCCATCATCATCTAACCCGTTGTTGCAGATTTCTGGCTGCAGCACACACGAGGTGTGATGCAAACAGGCAGCATCGGCACAATCAATAAAACCATTGCCATCATCATCTAACCCATTCCCACATATTTCAGTGGGATTACAGGCTATATGCATTACGCAATCAGGATCGGCACAGTCAATCGCACCGTTGGCATTGTTGTCAACACCGTCGATACAATTCTCCGTTGGATGACATCCAACGAAACTGTTACAGTCGGCGTCGGCGCAGTCAACATCTCCATCGCCATCGTCATCCACGCCGTTGTTGCAGATCTCTGTGGGGTTGCACCCCACGACCTGCGCACAATCGGCGTCCGCACAGTCGGCGAATCCGTCACCGTCGTTGTCCACCCCATCCCCGCAGATCTCTTGGGGCTGGCACACGGCCATCCCAAAACACTCCGGATCATAGCAGTCGACGAGGCCGTTTCCGTTGTCGTCAAAGCCGTTCGTGCAATCCTCAACCGGCTGACACATCCCGTAGGACGCACAGTCAGAATCGGCGCAGTCAACGTCTCCGTCGCCATCGTTATCCCAACCATCGTTGCAGATTTCAGTTTTCTCGCAATAAATGCGATCACTGCAGTCTGCGTCATAACAATCGACGAAACCATCTCCGTCGTTATCGACGCCATCATTACAGATCTCGATCTTTGCACAGGCCAGAAGACCAGCGCAATCGGGATCGTAGCAATCGGCAAGACCGTCACCGTCGTTGTCGAATCCATCGTTGCAAATTTCTGCTTTAGGAACGCAAGCTGTGTGATTCACACAGCCCGCGTCGTCGCAGTCCACGAAACCGTCCCCATCGTCATCTACACCATTGGTGCATATTTCAACGGGATTGCAGGCAACATGGGGTGCGCAATCAGGATCGAGACAGTCGGCCAAGCCGTCACCGTCATTGTCGAATCCGTCTGTGCAGACCTCATCGGGATGACATCCAACGAAACTGTTACAGTCGGCGTCGGCGCAGTCAACATCTCCATCGCCATCGTCATCCACGCCGTTGTTGCAGATCTCTGTGGGGTTGCACCCCACGACCTG
>JAHJMX010000085.1 GCA_018821175.1 Patescibacteria group bacterium | reverse complement strand
TTTTTATGATTTGCTTGAACAAGAAGAGTCTGGTGATTTCGAAAAATATACAAAGAAGGAAGCTTCTAAGATGAAAAAAGATATCGAAAAATTACAAGTTGCATTTGGTGGACTTAAAGATATGACAAAAATCCCTGGGGTTGTATTTGTCGTTGATTGCGTGAGAGATAATATCGCTGTTAAAGAAGCGATGAAATTGAATATTCCTATTGTTGCAATTACAGATTCAAATGCAGATCCAGACGAAATTGATTATCCAATTCCTGGGAATGACGATGCTGTTAAATCTTTGAAATATTTCCTTGGAAAAGTTGAGGACGCAATTTTGAATGCAAAAAGTAAAAACGCTAAAGCTTAATATTAATATTTCTTACGCTTAACATCTTAAATGTATGTTTCAAGATGATTTACAACAAGGTGATAACCAGCAAGTCTCAAATATAGTTCCAGAAGAATCTCGAACTACTACTACTACTCAAGAGGCTCAGCAACAGACTCCTCAGCAAATACCTCAACAACAACAAACTGTTGAGCCTGTACAGCAAATTGTACAGCCAGAAATCCAAACGCCAGTAATTCCTGTTATTCCACCTGTGAAAACAACTCAGGATGAGAGAGTATGGGGAGCAATAAGCTATATTGCTTTTCTTGGAATTATTACTCTTGCAATGAATCCTACAAGCAAATTTTGTAAAAACCATGCCGCTCAAGGGCTTTTGTTATTTATATTTTGGTTTATTGGCTTAATTGTGATGGCAGTTCCTTTCTTTCTAACAATGTTTTTTGGTGGGATTTTGTTTTTTGGTGTTATGGGACTTGGAGTTTTTGGTATGTACAAGGCTTTTACGAGCTATGAGCTAAACATTCCTATTTTCAGTGATCTTGCTAAAAAAATGCCTGTAGATTCCATTACTGAAAGTATAACTGGGAAAACTATTGTAGATACAGAAGTTCCACAAGTTCCTGTTGCACCAGCAGCTCCTGAAAAACCTGAACAACCAAATCAGGATCAACAATAAATTTATTTATTTTAACTTAATATTGAATTATGGCAGTTACTCTTGAACAATTAAAAAAACTTAGACTTGATACAGGTGTATCAATGATGGCTTGTAAAAAAGCTTTGGAAGAAACAAATGGTGATTATGAAACAGCAGTTCAACTTTTAAGAAAAAAAGGGGTTGCAAAAGCAGCCTCTAGAGCTGAAAGAATTACAGGAAATGGTGTTATCGCATCATATATTCATTCAAATAATACATTGGGTGTACTTGTTCATTTGGGATGTGAAACTGATTTCGTTGCAAAAAATGAAGAATTCCAATCTCTTGGGCGCAATATTGCTATGCATATTGCGGCAAGTAGTCCACTTTATGTTTCTCCGGAAGAAGTCCCAACAGAATTGGTAGAGAAAGAGAAAGAGATTTGGGCTGAACAATTGAAAACCGAAGGGAAACCAGAAAATATGATTGAGAAAATCATGGAGGGAAAAGAAAAGAAATTTCGTGAAGAAGTCTCTCTTCTAACTCAACCTTATGTTAAAAATCCTGAAATTACAATTGGACAACTCCTTTCTGACTATATTACTAAGATTGGAGAAAACATTAAAGTTGTTAAATTCATACGTTTCTCAGTATAGTTTTGAAATTCAAAAAATATGACGTTTTTTCAATCAATCAAATACTTTTTGCGAGTTATTTTCTTTCCGAATTCTCTTCGAACGATGGAGTGGAAAATGCTTAAGCTTGTTAATAAAGATAGAAAAGATGCTGGACTTGCACCACTGATGATGCAAGATGATTTGAGGGATGTTGCCCGTAAGCATAGCCAAGATATGGCGCGTAAAGATTATTTCGAGCATGAAAATACGAAAGGACAAACGCCTTTCGATAGACTTGATGAGGCAAGAGTTACAGATATAATTGCTGGTGAAAATTTAGCTAAAATCAAAGGGTATAAAAATGCTGTTCAACAAGCTGAAATTGGATTGATGAATAGTCCAGGGCATAAAGCTAACATCTTACATGATGAATATAATGTTGTAGGAATTGGGGTAATCAAAAGTACAGATGGAACTTATTATTACACTCAAAACTTTGCACGGCGCGACTTGATTTTTACTAAGAAGATTTCAAAAAAAGTAAATTTGAAAAAAGGATTGAGGTTGCAAGGAGAAACTCTTGTGAACGTCAATAAGATCATTTATCAGGTCAAAAAACAAATTGGACAAAGAGATATTTTGAATGAAGGAATAGAAAGATTGAAAAATAAAAATTTCGATTTTATTGTTCACTTCAAAAATACCGGTTTTTTTGATGTTTTGATTTATACAAATAAAGATGAGGATGGTGATAACTTTAAAATTGCAAATAAATTTGAAGTTAGAGTAAAAAAGACATTATTTTGGTGATTTTAGGTTTATTTTCGATTGATTTTATCTTTGGTTGATAATATGGATTTGGTCAAGCAATTGCGTGAATTGGTTTGTCCTACTTTCACCAATGCGATTTGCTTGACTTTTGATACTATTTTTTCACTCCTTAACAAATTGGGGAAAATCCTTTATAATGTTAAAAGTATTAAATTTAATATCACAAAAAAAATGTCTCCAATACAACCAAATATAGAATTTAAGGTTTACGAACCTGATACTCAAAGAAATTTTCAGAAAGTTTCTATCATCGGGAATATTGATAGAGATACAATGGAAAAAGCTCGCACGCAAATGGAAGTTATTTTAAATAACTTGCCTACTGGAAGTGTAATGCTCGATATGGAAAATCTTGAATTCATCAATAGTGAAGGGATAGGTTATTTGAGTGATATTTTTAGTCGCTTATATGCTGACAACAAACATTTGATGATATTGAAAGCATCACCACGAATTATGGATATTTTCCAACTTGTAGGGCTTAATCAAATCATTCCATGTTGTGATACTGAAGAAGAATGTCTAGCAAAACTTTCACAAGCTTCATGATGCTTAATTACTTAAGGCAAAGCATAGGAAGAAGATTATTTTTAAGCCTAGTATTTTTTAGTGCCATAATTATTGGCAGTGTTTATTTTTTATGGGATAATCCGCTGAGTTTTCCTTTAAGTTACAGTTTGATTGGAGTTGGGTTACTTTTGCTTATATTCATTGTCATATTATTTAATTTTGTAGCTTGGCCACTTAAAAAAGTTGTTCTTCAAATGAAAAGATTGCTTACAGGACGAAGTTATAAAAATATTTATTCTAATCGTATAGATGAAATTGGTATTATTGCTCAGTTTTTCAACAAAACAACTGCAAGTATCGAAGAAATTTCAGGGAAATTAAGAGAACAGAAAAGAATGTCATCTGAACTTGAAATCGCGAGCAGTATTCAAGCAAATATTCTGCCTTCGGGTAACCCTAAAATTCCTGGCCTTGAAATAGTTGCAAAATTAGTTCCAGCTGCTGAGGTTGGTGGTGATAGTTATGATTTTATACAAAAAGATAATCATACATTTTTTTATATTGGAGATGTTACTGGGCATGGTGCACCAGCTGCACTGGTTATGATGATGGTAAATACTTTGCTACATACATATGCAGAAATATATGACAGTACATATGACATTATTGTTAATACAAACAGGCAATTGAAACCACGAATCAAATCTGCAATGTTTATGACAATGTTAATGATGAAATGGGATCATATTAATGAAAAACTCACATATGTTGGTGCGGGACATGAGCATATTTTGGTTTTTCGTGCTGCAACAGGGAAATTGGATTCTTACGTAACTGGAGGGGTTGCCCTTGGAATGGTTCCAGATAACAGTAAACTTGTAAAAGATCAGCAAATCCCTCTAGAAAAGGGTGATGTTGTTGTTTTATATACCGATGGAATTACAGAAGCAAAAAATGACAAAGGCGAAATGTTCGAATTAGAACGCTTAAAAGAAGCTGTTAAACGTTATGCTGTTCAATATGGGCCTGAAGGGATTGTTCACCATATTGCCACAGAATTTTCAAGTTATGTCGGAGAAATGGAACAGGCCGATGATATTACATTGATGATAATGCAATATACTGGTAAATAGTTCTTGTACTTAAATTATTTATAATGCTTACAAAGGACTTTTTTTTCGAGCTACCATCAAAAAATATCGCCAATAAACCAGCTGTCCCTCGCGATTCATCAAAAATGATGGTGCTAGACCGTGGCTCATCAAGTATTAAAAATAGAATTTTCAATGAACTTCCTGATATTTTAACTGATGAATATTTAATTGTTTTAAATAAAACGCGAGTTTTCCCTGCAAAATTAAAGGCAAAGATTAAAGATAAAGAATGTGAACTATTGTTGTTAAAACGTGAAGATAAAAACAAATGGCAATGTATGGTCAAACCTGGGAAAAAATTCAAAATAGATACATTGTTTCAAATTGATGGAAAATGCGAGAAAATTGATGCAAAAGTAGTTAAAATTCTTGAAGATGGAACACGATTAATCGATTTTTCCATTGAGGAAAATGATGATTTAGATAAGTGGATAGAGAGTAATGGTTATCCCCCATTCCCCCCTTATATCAAAAATGCACAAGCAGAAATGACGGATTATCAAACTGTTTACGCAAAAAATACTGGAAGTATTGCTGCGCCAACTGCTGGATTACATTTTACAGATGATGTTTTTACAAAATTAGCTGAAAAAGGGATTCAAAAACATTTCGTCACTTTACATGTTGGAAGAGGGACTTTTTTGCCAGTAAAAAGTGTGGACGTGATTGATCACGTTATGCATAGTGAATGGTATGAAATGGATGAAGAAACAGCAAAAGCATTAAATGAAGCTAAAGATGCAGGAAAAAAAATACTTGCCGTTGGGACAACCTCAGTTCGCGTGCTTGAATCTAATTTTCGAGACGGGAAGTTTCATCCAGAGCAAAATGATACGAAGATTTTTATATATCCTGGGTATAAATTTAAAGCCGTTGATGCACTTTTAACAAACTTTCATTTACCTGAAAGTACACTTTTGATGCTTGTGAGTGCTTTTGCAGGGAAAGATTTTGTAATGAAGGCTTACAAACAAGCAGTTAAAGAAGATTATAGGTTTTATAGTTTTGGCGATTCTATGTTAATACTTTGATCAAAGCCACTTTGGAAGATATTTAGGTTCCTTTATATTTTCAATATTTAATATTAATTCTAAATCATTAATATTGAATTTCCCTCTATATAAATCTTTGATATTTCCTCCTTGTGCAACAAAACTTTCAATTTGCTTATAACCTTTGTAGTACAAGAAATCCTTTGTGAACCCTCCTGCTTTTCCTGTGTCTTCAAGCCCTCTCTTTACTTTAAGAGCAGTTCTCCAAGCACGCTCTGGGGGAATTTTAAAATCAAGCATTTTTTCAAATATTTCAACAAAAGAATGTTTCATAGCCATATCTACGGCATACACAAGCGATACCGATAAATATAGATTTTTTTCAGACTCTTTCATTTGAGTCAAAATATTATAAATTGCAAGTCCTTCTTGAGTTTCAAGGTAGTTAGCAAGTCCCCTATTCAAAAGTTCATAAGGTTGAGCTTTCCCATTTTCTGCAGTCAAAATATGGGTTTCTATTTCATGGATTATTAAATTTTTAATCCTATCTTCACTAAACAAAGCTCCTTTTCGTAAAAACAAGCGGTTATTTTTACCAGCAATTGCATCTGAAACCATATCTTCCTTAATTTTAACTGCCCAGTTATTTAATCCATAATCTTCAAATACTTTATCCATGGTTATTTTGGCTTCTTCCGCAGCGATAGTCCCTTGTATATTTGAATATGTGCCTTTTGTTTTGTTTAAATGTTCAAGTGCTTTTTCAACAATATCTTGACTAGGCGCACCATACAAATCGATAGAAATTTGAGTAAAATCATCGAAACCTCTATTCGCCAACAATTTAATTTTCTTTACTAGTTCTTCACGTTTTCTTTCAAAAAGTAGCCCTAGAGCAGTATCGTCGGTTATAACATTGTTTATCTCTTTTTCTAGATCAAATAAGTCGAATTTGAGTTCCGGATATTCAAATTTAGGATTTGCCTTGAAATTACTAAAAAATTTATCTTTTTCAGTCCCTAAGTTAATTGGCCTTAAGTAATAAAGAAGCTTAAGTTTTTGGTCTACTTGAATTAATTTTTGATCTATTTCACTATAATTTGATTTTTTTGTTGTATTAATATTATTAGATTTCTTTTCTTCAACATTTTTATTG